>PHEM01000007.1 GCA_002842935.1 Alphaproteobacteria bacterium HGW-Alphaproteobacteria-13
CGGCGGGCACGAACGAGCCGTAACGCGCCTCCAGCGCCACGGCGGCGCCGCTGTCGCCGATCACCGTGCCGGGGTCGAAGCCGCGCCCGACCGTGAAATTGCCGCCGGAAAACTCCTCATAGGCGAGCAGGGGCGCGCTCGCCCATTGCGCGCGCGGCGCGGCGGACAGGGTGAAGGATCGATGCGGGCGCCACTCGGCCGCCACATTGGCGCGCAGCAGGAAAGCGCCGGGCTTTCCCTCGACGCGCGTCAGCGGCACCGCGCCGGGCAGGAAGCAGGCCGCGCCGCCGGGTCCGCAATCATCGCTGGCGCCCAGGAAGCGCAGCCCTTGCCGCGCCTCCAGCGCCGCGCCCAGCGACCAGCGCGGCTCGGCGGGGCTATAGCCCGCGCGGCCCGCGACTGATGCGGGGTCGATCCAGCCCGCCTCGGCGCGCAGGCCCAGGACGCGCAGCCGGTCGCGATTGAGCGGCACGGCGCCCAGCGCGATGTCCTGGTCGATCAGGTCGAGACCGCCCGCCAGCGTGAAGCGATGCGCCTGCGTCAGCGTCACGGGGTAGGCGGCGAACAGGCTGACGACCTGCGTGTCCGACTTGATGGGCAGCCCCGCGATGCCGGGCCGCGTCCAGGCATAGGTAAAGCTGCCGCCGATCCGCAGCCCGTCGCGCCCGATGCGCATCTCGTGCGCGGCCTGCACGACCTTCTGCTCGTCGAGGTCGGGCGTCGCATAGAAGGCGAGCGTCGTCAGGTCGCCCATGCCCGTCAGCCCGGCGAAACGCGCGCGCGCCGCGCCGGTCCAGCGCCCGACATCGTGCGTCCCGAAATTCTGGACATTGGCGTCGAACAGGACGGGCACGCGCGTCACCAGCACTTCGCCGACGACTTCGCCGGGCGCGCCGCCGGGGCGCAGCGTCAGCCGCGCGTCCATGCCGGGAATGTCGCGCGCCAGCAGCAGATAGCGCTCCGCCGCCTTGATGTTGAACAGCGGTTGGCCCTCCAGCCGTGAGAGATAGCGTTGCAGCAGCGCCTCGTTGGCGCCCGCGTCGCCGCGCACTTCGATGCGCGCCATGCGGGCGGCGAGGATGTCGAGCCGCACGACGCCGTCCTCGATCCGCTGCGGCGGCACGCGCACGGCGGCCAGATAGCCTTGCCCCCGCAGCATCGTCGCCGCGCGGTCGCGGATGTCGCAGATCGCCGAAACGGGCAGCTCCTGTCCGACGCGGTCCGACCAGCTGGGCGCGAGCGCCGCCGGATCGATCCCCTCGACCGGCGAGAATTGCACGCCGCGCAGGGTGAAGCGGATATGAGCGAACTCGGGATTGGCGAGTGGGCAGGGCGATCGTTCGATGCCGTCGTCGGCGGCGACGATCCGCTCGCTCGGCGGCTGCGCGGGAGGCAGCGACGGCTGCTGGATCTGCTCGCGCGTCGGAACCGGCGGCACCGTCTGGGCCTGCGCGGGAAGCGCCAGCGTGATCGCCATCGCGGCGGCGGAATACAGATGGATGGCGCGCATTTGATTTCCCCCTTGCCGCATCAGCCGCCCGTGCCTTCGCCCTCGGACAGCGCATCGACCAGCCGGTCGAGCTGCGGCGCGCAGTTGTTCGCCATCAGGGTCTCGACGGTGGCGTCGATCGTTTCGGGCACGCTGTCCAGCGCCGCGAAGCGGACCGTCACGGGCGCGGCCAGCCCGCCGCCCGACAGATGATAATCGACGCCATATCGTATGGGCAGCGCGTCGGCGGGCCATTTGCGGAAATTGGCGCCCGACACGAAAGCGACGGTTTCGCTATGGCCGTCCTGTTCGATGCGCAGCAACTGGTCGCTTTCCATGTCGGGCCGCCACAGCAGCAGCGCGGCCGGGTCGGCGACGCAGAACGTGCCTGGCTCGCGATAGTCGAGCAGCCACAGGTTCGGCGCGCGGATGTCAGTGGGAGCCGCTTCGTCGGGACCGCGCGAGAAACCGCCGCGCGATCGCATCTGCGGCCCCTTGGCGAGCATCCGCGCGACGGTCGCGCCCATCGACTGGCTCGCCTGCACCGTGCCCGACGCCGAATAGGTGCCGGGACCCGACAGGGTGCGCGTCTTTCCCGACTGGATCAGCACAACCTTGTCGCCCGCGACGAGCGTCAGCCTGTCGGTCGATTTCAGCTTGGCGCCGGTCGGATATTTCGCGGCGGACGGTCCCGTCGAGCGGACGATCATCGACTGCGCGGCGGCGGCGCCCGCGACGGCCAGCGCCATGACGGCGGCCGCGGCGGTCAGGGCGATGCGAAGGTCAGGAAAGGACATGGCTTTCTCCTTTTTCGGTGCCGGTCAGGCGGTCTATCAGGAACATCACGGCGGCATCCTGTGCCATCTCGCGCCGCAAGTCTGTGGCGCAGGTCACAAAGGCCGCTTCGTCGCCCGCGTCATGCGCGGCGACCAGCGCCGCGATGCGCGCGCGCCGGCTGGGTTCCAGGTCGGGGCGCGGCGTCAGCACATCGACGGGCCGCGCGCGCCCGCGCAGCGTGACGCGGCCCATCGGCACCAGATCGCCGCGCGCCGCGCCCGCCGCCGCCTCCGCCGACAGGAGGACGCCGGTCTTCAGGCTCTTGTTCGCGGCCTCCAGCCGCGACGCGGTGTTCATGCTGTCGCCGAGCGCGGTGTACTGGATGCGGCCCTCGCCGCCGAAATTGCCGACGATCGCCTCGCCGACATGCAGGCCGACGCGCGTCATGCCCAGCGGCGGGACGCCCTCTGCCATATCGACGCGGAACTGCTCGCCCGCCCGGTACATGGCCAGCGCCGCGCTGGCCGCCCGCGCGCCATCGTCGGGGCGGCTGAGCGGCGCGCCCCAGAAAGCGACCACCGCGTCGCCGACGAATTTGTCGATGGTGCCGCCATGGTCGAGGACGATGTCGGACAGCCGGTCGAGATATTCGTTGAGCAGGCGCGCCACCGTTTCCGGCGGGACCGCGTGGCTGAGCTTCGTGAAGCCTTCGAGATCGGTGAAGACGCAATAGATGCTCCGCCGCTCGCCGTGCAGCGACAATTGCTCGGGATCGCGCAGGATCTGCGCGGCGACGTCGGCGGGCAGATATTTGCCCAGCGCCGACTGGGCGAAGGCGCGCTGGCGGGCGCCGATGGTGCGCGCGGCGGTGGCGACGGCGGCATAGCCCAGCAGCCAGCCCGCCGCCCAGCCAAAGGCGGGCAGCGTCGTCGTGTCGATGCCGCGCCCGTGAATCCAGAAGGGAAAGACCAGGAAGAAGGCGATCTGCCCGAACAGCGCCAGCGCGACCCAGCGCGCGCTGAGGTCGATCAGGCTGGTCAGCCCGCCCGCCAGCACGACGATCAGTGCCAGCCCCCACAGCAGCGGACCGCCCAGCGGCGTCGCCCATGCGCCGTCGAGTTGCTGCGCGAGCATATGGGCATGGACCTTCAGCCCGATCATCGTCTCATGCTCGCCCGATATCGGGTCCGTAAAGCGGCTCAAGGGCGTGTTGAACTGGTCGTTGTCGATGATGTCGCCGCCGATCAGCACATAGCGGCCCTTCACCAGACCGGCGAAACCGGCGCGCGTTTCCGCATCCATCGGCGCGGCGAAGGCGTCGATGGGCAGGTTCGCGAAGACGGGTTCTTCCTGCCCCTCTGCCGCGCGGGCGGGGACGCGAAAGCGGATGCTGCCCTGATAATCGGCGTGCGCGGCATCGACGGGCGCCATCGCATTGGCCATCAGCGGCGGCAGCCCCTTGGGCCGGTCGGGCCAGCGGCGGATCACGCTGTCGTCGTCGGTGCGGAACAGGACGCTGGCCGGTCGCGTCCGGTCGGTGACGACATCGGCCTGATAGGCTTCCAGATATTTCTGTTGTTCATAAAAGATGGTGTTGGGGTTGCTCGCCTGTTCGGCATAGGCGAGCCAGGTCGGCGTCCGCATCGCGCGCAGCCGCGCCTTGAGCAAATCGTCGTCGGGTCGCGGCGAATCGAAGACGATGTCGATGCCGATCGCCTTCGCCCCCATCGCATCCAGATTGGCGAGCGCGTTCGCCAGCAGGGTGCGGTCGAGCGGCGAGCGGATGCCGGTGTTGAACAGCGTCTCGTCATTATAGGTGATCAGCAGGATGCGCCCGTCCTGCCCGGCGCGCGGCGCCATCGCCGTCGCGCGCGCATCGTAGAGCGCGCGCTCGGCATCGCGCATCAGCGGCAGGTCCCAACTGAAGCGCGCGACCAGCACGGCGAGCAGCAGGAACAGCGCCGTCGCCGCCAGCCGCGCGGGACCGAGCTGCTCCGCCAGCCGCCGCACCCGCTTGCCGAGCGCGGGCACGTCGCGGGGTGCGGGGGGCGGAGTCGCCGCCATCGCGTCAACCGGCCGCGCGGCCGGTCTCCTCGCTGTCTTGCGGGGCGGCGGCGGTCGTGTCGGTAGCCCGCATCAAGGCCTGCCCGCCGTCGCCGATGATCGCGAAGCCCGCCCAATAATAGGGGTGCGACGTCTGCCTGTCGTCCATCAGCCGCGCCTGCGCCGCCCACAGCGCGTCGGCGATGCTTTCGCCGGGCCGGGCCGTGAACAGCCCGCCGATCAGCCGCTTGGTCGCGTCGAAATCGTCGGGCGCGGGCCAGTGGCTGGCGATCACCGAGCGCCCGCCCGCGCCGATGAAGCTGCGCACCAGCCCGTCGAGCGCATTGCCGCCGCCGCTCGCGACGCCCGCCTCGCGCGTCGCGGCGACGGAGGCGGCGCTCGCGGTGTCGCAGGCCGACAGGATGACGAGGTCGGCGTCGATCTTCAGGTCGAATATCTCCTGAAAGCTCAGCAGCCCGTCCGAATCCGCGCCGCCGAACGAGGTGACGAGCGCCGGGCGCGCGGGGCACGACCGGCGCGGCGGCGTGACGAGACCGTGAGTCGCGAAATGGATGATGCGATAATCGCCAAGGTCGCCGCGCGTCTTGACGGCCGTGTCGGTGAAGGCGCCGCCCGTCAGCAGCGTCGCCGCGTCGCGGCCCATCGCGCCCGCCGCCGTGACCAGTTCGTCGGCCGAAATCGGCCGGTTCCACTGCGCGGCGTCCCACAGGCAGCCCGGATCGCCCCCGCCCGCCGCGCCGCGCGTGCCGAGCGACGGCAGAACGCCCGCGACGGGGCTGTTCTCGCCAAGGCCCAGATATTGCCGCCGCGCGTTCGACGGCGCCGCCTGCCGGGCGTGGCGGAAACCGAGCGCCGACACGGCGGTCGAGGGCCGTGCGCCGCGCCCGAGCCAGGCGATGCCGCGCATGTCGAACGGGTCGGCGTCGGGATCGAGCAGGCGCCGCTCATAATCGGCCAGCCCGGTGTCGTCGGTGATGAGCAGGCCCACGGGCAGCTTCAGCATCGCGCCGTCGGGTTCGAAGATCAGGTGCGGGATCGCGGGCAGCCGCGCCGCGACGGGTCCGAAAAGCTGGCCATAGAGACTGCGCGCCGTCGCCGCGTCGAAAGGATAGGTGACGCGGCGGCCGTTCTCGACGATCGAGACGGTCGATCGGATCGCATCGACGGCATGGTCGAGCGCGGCGGCGCCGATGTCCGACCGCCACAATTGCGCGCCGTCCGGTTCGACCAGCATCGCATAGACGGCGTCGGCGACGACCAGCATCTTGAGGTAAGCCTCGCCCGGACGCAGCGCCTGCTGCAGTTCGGCCAGGTCGAGCTTGCCCGGCGCGACGGCGCTATATTGCGGAAAGGCCGACAGCGCGGCGAGCGTTTCCGCCTGCTGGAGCGACAGATTGTCGAGCTGGACGCCGATGTCGGCACGCAGCGCGCCGGTTTCGCCCGTCCGCGGCAACCCCGCGAGCCGCGCGTCCTCGATCCGCAGCCGCTCGATATCGCGGTTCAGCGTCGTCGCCTGCCGGAACAGCCGCGCGCTTTCGCCGTTGCCGCCCGACAGTTCGCGCGCCAGCACCGCTTGCGTGTCGGCGACGCCGGGGCGGACCTGCAACTGGCTGGCGACGAAGAAATCGCCGATCGCGGCGGGATCGCCGGCGGCGCGGCCGGCGAGGACGCGGTAATAAGGCGCCATCAGATTGGCCATGCCCGTGGTCGAACGCTGCGCCTGCACCAGCGCCGTCACCACGTCGCGATAGATGGCGAGCGCCCTGTCTTCCTGTCCGCGCCGGACGAGAAAGCCCGCATAGCGCGCCCGCGCCGACGCGAGCGCGTTGGTTTCGGGATATTCGACCGCCAGCGCCCGCACCGATTCGGCGAAGCGCGCGTCGGCCGCGCCCATGTCGCCCAGCGCCTCTTCGGCCAACGCCAGTTCGCCCAGCATCTGCGAGCGCAGCCGGATGATTGATGTCACGCGCCCTTCGCGCACGGCCATGGCGTCGGCCAGCCCCTTGGCTTGCGCGGCTTTCGCCGCCGCCGGATCGCCGCCCAGCCGCCGCGCCGTGCCGAGCAGGTGGACGGCCTGCGCGTCGATGATCCGCGCGCGCTCGGCAGGCGTCAGCCGCTCGCGGTCGATATTCTGGCGGATGGCGCGGGCGCTGCCGCCGCTGTTGAGACCCGCCGCGATGTCGGGCGTCAACGTGACGGCGCCGTCCCCGGCCGCGACGGAACCCGCGATCGGCGCAAGCGGCGTTTGCAGGACCGCCTCCGCCCCCGCATAGTCGCGCTGGTTGAGGGCGTGGATCGCGCGGAAATTGCGGCGCAGGCGCAGTTGCACGGGATCGGCGGTCGGCAGCGCCTCGACCTCGGCGAACAGCCGCTCGGCCTCCGCGAATTCGCCGAGGTTCGAGCGCTGGAGCGCGCGGTTCAGCGTGAATTCGCTGGGATCGACGCCTTCCGCCGCCGCGTCGTCGCCTGCGCGGCGCGACAGCGCCTCGAAGAATTCGGCGGCCTCGGCATAGTCGCCGCTGTGGTTGCGGCGATATCCTTCCGCCAGCGCCTTGTCGACGTCGATCGTCCCGGCCAGCGTGCGGGCGAAGCCGTCGTCGCCGCCGACCGATGTCGTCGCGACCTTGATGACACCCGGCACCACGCGGCGCTGGCGGATCGATTCGAGCGCAAGGTTCAGCGCGTCGCCATAGGCGGCGAACCCCTCAACCGTATAGGCCGTCCCGCCCTGTTCCTCGATCCGTGTCCGCCATTCGGCGGCGCTGTTCCCGCGCGCCGCCGCGATCCGTGCGCGCGCCTCGTCGGCTGAGGCGCGCAGCACGCGGACCGTTCCGACGGGCTGGCTCGCGTCGCGGCAGACGATCGTCCAGGCGCGGTCGAACATGCCCCGCACCACGGCGTCGCGCACGGTCGCCTGCACCTGGCACAAGGCGCCGCCCTTTTCCCCGATGGAGAAGCTGTCGCGCAGCGTCGGATCGGCCTGCTGCGCCCATGCGCCGCCCGGCGCGGCCATGGCCAGCACCGCGATCAGCGGTAGATAGGTCGAACGTAGAGCGGCCATCGCCTCTCCCCCAAACACAAGTCAAGTCCCTGCCGCGCGCATCGCGGCGGGTGGTGGTCCTTATTGCTGCGGTACGACCCGATTTTCCCTGTTTCGCGAACCCTAATCCCTTCGCCGGAAAAAGGGAAGTGATCTGCCGCACAGGCGGCTTGCGCCGCCGGGTTGGGCGACCTATCTGCGAGGGACCAACTTTCCACTGCGGTGAGGGCAAGATGAACACATTCGACGATCGTCAACGGGCATTCGAGGCGAAATTCGCCCGCGACCAGGAGGTGCAGTTCCGCATCACCGCCCGCCGCAACCGGCTGGTCGGCGAATGGGCGGCCGAGCGTATGGGCCTGACGCCCGAGGAAACCGACGCCTATGCGAAGGCGGTCGTGCAGGCCGATTTCGAGGAAGCGGGCGACGAGGACGTCATCCGCAAGCTGGCCGGGGACCTGACCGCCGCCAATGTCGAGATCAGCGACGCGGAAATCCGCGCGGTGCTGAACGACAAAACGGCCGAGGCGCGCCGCCAGTTCATCGACAGCCAGAACTGACGGACCCGAAGACATGGGCATTCGCGAATCGGACCTCCGGGCAGCGATCGAGGCGGCGTTTCCGGGCGCCGACGTCCAGATCACCGACCTGGCGGGCGACAATGATCATTATGCCGCGCATATCGTCTGCGAATCCTTTCGCGGCCTGACGCGCGTCGCCCAGCACAAGGCCGTCTATGCCGCGCTGGGCGGACGCATGGGCGGCGAGCTTCACGCCTTGCAATTGACCACCGCCATCCCTTCATAAAGGGCATGGCCACAAGCGGCGCACGCCTCTGTCGCGCGCCGTGCAGGAGACATGACATGACTGACCCCGCCACGCAGGACCGCATCGCCAAGCTGGTCGCCGACCATCCCGTGCTGCTGTTCATGAAAGGCACGCCGCTTTTTCCGCAGTGCGGCTTTTCCTCGCGCGCCGTCGCGATGCTCGACCGGCTCGGCGTCGCCTATGACAGCGTCGATGTCTTGCAGGACATGGAAATCCGCCAGGGCATCAAGGAATTTTCCGACTGGCCGACCATCCCCCAGCTGTATGTGAAGGGCGAATTCGTCGGCGGCTCCGACATCATGATGGAGATGTGGGAAGCGGGCGAACTGCACCAGTTGGTGGAGGACCTGCCGACGCGGGCGGAGTAAAACCCTCTTCCCGCGAGGGAGCAGGAGGCAGCGGCCACGGAAAAGCATCCGGGGGGCGGGGCCTTCTTGGCCGCTCCGCCCCCCGTTCGCATCGGGGGTAAGTGGGGATTTCCCGGTGAGGGCGAGAGGCATCAGGGACCAGACCGATGCCCCCCGCCACTCCGTTGAGTGGAACACTCGGGAACGCTTCATACCATACAAGCACCGTGCCAAATCGTCGCATGGGCGGATTCCGGCGCGATATGGTGGTTAACGCGTTCGGGCGCGGGCGTGGCCCTGTAAAATATCCCGACAGTGTGGGAGGGCGACCTCCCATGCCCGTTCGTGTCGAGCGAAGTCGAGACACCCATCGCCCAAGTCCAAGGCCGATGGGTGTCTCGACTTCGCTCGACACGAACGGATCGGAGCGGAGTGGTTACGTCTTCTATTTCCACGCCAGCCCTTTTCCTTTCGCGGGCGCGATGCCACATGAGGGGGCATGAGTGACGAAAAGCCCTGGCCCGACAGCATCCGCGCGGGCGGCTGCGAGCAGCATGAGCCGCTGGTGCGCCGCGTGCTCGCGCCCAACCCCTCGCCCTATACGTTCACGGGGACGCAGACGTGGATCGTCGGCGCGGGCCGCGACGTCGCGGGGATCGATCCCGGTCCGACCGGATCGGGGATGAGCATCGGCGATCCGCCCGACGCCAACGGCGCGGGACATGTGGACGCGATATTGCGTGCGGTGGAGGGACAGCGCGTCGCCGCGATCCTGTGCACCCACACGCACCGTGATCACAGCCCCGCCGCCGCGCCGCTGAAAGCCGCGACGGGCGCGCCGATCATCGGCTGCGCCCCGCTGGCTTTGCGCGACGACGGGCCGCGCGCCGATTCGGCTTTCGACCCCGACTATGCCCCTGACCGCGTGCTGGCGGACGGAGAGCGGATTTCGGGCGACGGCTGGACGCTGGAGGCCGTGGCGACGCCGGGCCACACGTCGAACCATCTGTGCTTCGCGCTGATCGAAAGCGGCGCGCTGTTCACGGGCGATCATGTCATGGCCTGGTCGACCAGTGTCGTCAGCCCGCCCGACGGCGACATGGCGGCCTATATGGCCAGCCTATCGAAGCTGTATGAGCGCGGCGACCGCGTCTATTATCCCGCGCACGGTCCCGCCGTCGCCAAGCCGAAGCAACTCGTGCGCGGGATGCTGGGCCACCGCCGCCAGCGCGAGCGCCAGATATTGCGGGAACTGGAAAAGGGCACGCGCGTCATACCCGACATGGTGACGCATATGTACAAGGGGCTGGACCCGCGCCTGACGGGCGCGGCGGGCCGGTCGGTGCTCGCGCATCTGCTCGACCTCAACGCGCGCGGCGTCGTGCGGGCGGAGGGTGAGCATTGGGAGCTGGTGGCATGAGCGCCCCGGCAACCCGCGCCCGCGCCCTCGTGCCGCGTCTGATCCTGCTCGCCGCCGCGGCGATGCTGTTGCTGGCCGTCTGGTGGGCGGTCGCCGCGTGGCGCGACTGGCAGCGCGGTCCCGATCCCGAGACGGTGGTCGCGGCGAGCCTTCAGGGTTTGCAGGAACAGAATGTCCTCGTCCCCTTCACGGCGCGCTATGTCGCGGTCGTGACCTCGACGCAAAGCCGGCTGGGATTCGCCGCGAAGAAGACGCTGATCATGCCGGGGACGGTCCGTTATGAACTCGACCTCGGCAAGCTCCGGCAATCGGACCTGAGGTGGGACGCGGGGGCAGGGGCGCTGACGGTGACGCTGCCGCCGCTGCGGCTGGCGGGACCACAGATCGACATCGACGCGATCAGCGAGTTTCGCGACGGTGTGGTCCTGCTGACGCTGACCGACGCCGAGCAGGTGCTGGACGCCGCGAACCGCAAGGCCGCGCAGGAGGAACTGATCAAGCAGGCCAAGGGCGCGACGCCGATGCGGCTGGCGCAGGGCGCGGCGCGCACGGCGGTCGAGCAGAGCTTTGCCATGCCGCTGAGGGCCGCCGGGATCGACGCGAAAGTGACGGCGCGCTTCGCGGGCGACGGCGCGGACTGATCCCCCCTCCCGCAGGTGGGAGGGGGATTTCACCCTGACCCTCTCATTGCCCTGCCTCGCGGAGCCGTGTAGAGGGCGCCGCAAGGCAAAGCCACATAAGGACCACGCCATGACTGCCCCTCTTCGCGAGAATCTCTCGGGTCTCGACCTGCGCGCTGAAATCGACCGCCTCCGCAAGGAGCGCAACGCGGTCATCCTTGCCCATTATTACCAGAAGCCGGAGATTCAGGATCTCGCCGATTTCGTCGGCGATTCGCTGGAGCTGTCGCGCAAGGCGGCCGACACCGACGCGGATGTCATCGCCTTTTGCGGTGTCAAGTTCATGGCCGAGACGGCGAAGATATTGTCGCCGCAAAAGATCGTCGTGCTGCCCGACATGGACGCTGGATGCAGTCTCGAGGACAGCTGCCCGCCCGAGCAGTTCGCGCGGTTCCGCGCGGCGCATCCCGACCATATCGCGCTGACCTATATCAACTGTTCGGCGGCGGTGAAGGCGCTGAGCGATGTCATCGTCACTTCGTCGAGCGCGGAGACGATCATCAGCCAGATTCCGCCGGAACAGAAGATCATCTTCGGTCCCGACCGCCATCTCGGCGGCTATCTGAACCGCAAGTTCGGGCGCGAGATGCTGCTCTGGCCCGGCGTGTGCATCGTCCACGAGGCGTTCAGCGAGACCGAGCTGCTGAAGCTGAAGGCGCAGCACCCGGACGCGCCCGTCGCCGCGCACCCCGAATGCCCCGCGCACATCATCGACCATGCCGATTATGTCGGCTCGACGAGCGGCATATTGCAGTTTGCGAAAAGCTTTCCCGGCGACACGCTGATCGTCGCGACCGAACCGCACATCATCCACCAGATGGAAAAGGCGCTGCCGGAAAAGACTTTCATCGGCGCGCCGGGGGCGGACGGCAACTGCAACTGCAACATCTGCCCCTATATGGCGCTCAACACGCTGGAGAAGCTCTATCTCGCGCTGCGCGATCTCCAGCCCCGCATCGAGATGGACGAGGAATTGCGCCTCGGCGCGAAGAAGAGCCTCGACCGGATGCTGGAAATGGCATCGGGGACGGTGGGGAAGGGCGACCTCGGCCGGGCGTGAGTCGCCGAGTCGCGCCGGCTGAGCGATGCTGCGCCGCAGCATCTGAATCCGAAAATTCCGCGCCGCTGATATAAAGATGCCGCGGCGAATCCACTTGTTGCCAATGCCGGACTTATCCACAATCCCGCGCGCAAAAAGGGGCGTTTTCGGCATTTTTCGGTTGGCGCGCCGCGCGCTTCATGTCAGCTTTCAATCATCGGACGGCAAAGACGTCGAAGCCGCCGGGACAACAGACTGGTTGCAAGACCGGACTGAAGGAACGGACTGGATCGACGAGGATATCGGCCGATGGCTTGATCACGGAACGCAGCAATTCCCATGAGTTGAAGCGAACTCGGTCAGGCAGTTGGAAAGCAGTCCATCGCTCAGGAAAGACGACTGTTTCGACAGATGTCCGGATGAGATGACGAAGGGCTTTCCAGGTGAGGCCGGGTCCCGAAAGAGATCCGGCCAAACCGCCGCCGGATGTTCCGGCGCACGCCGCGACGCAGCGTTTTGCGGGCCGCCGATCGCAGGAAAAGCGGACCGGGATGAAGCGGACGGCCGGGCGAGGGACGCACCGGATAGTGGGGGCTGGCAGCGATGCCGGTCCCCATTTCGTTTCCCCATTTCATTTCGGCGCCGCGTTCGTCGCCCCGCAAATCCCCTCCGGAAAAATCCCGCACCTGTGAGGGCTGTCACAGCGCCGTCGCATCACGCTGCCTATTGTCGTGACTGCGACCCGGAACGGCTCCCCAACCGGAACCGTTCCCACTTTCCCGGCCGCGCCGCATGCGGCCGGCCGGGAACCTTTTGACCCTTTTCGCATTCTTCCAGCATCGGCGAAACGACGTTCGGACGCGACAGGGCGTGGCCGACAACAACCGGCCCGCGGCTGTCGCGGCGCCGGGCAGAATGGGAGTCTGTCATGAACATCATCATCACCTTGATCGTCGGCGGCATCATCGGCTGGCTGGCCAGCATCGTCATGCGCACCGACGCGCAGCAGGGCATCTTCCTCAACATCGTCGTCGGCATCGTCGGCGCCTTCATCGGCAATTTCCTGGGCGGCATGTTCGGCATGGGCGCCAGCCTCGACAGTTTCAGCCCGATCGGACTGCTGTGGGCCTTCATCGGCGCGCTGGTGCTGCTGGCCCTCGTCAACATGATCCGGCGCGGCAGCGTGCGGTGACGCTGCCCGCCCCATTCCTCTAGGCGATCGCGGATATTTCGGTTACGACGTTGCGTAGCCTGACCCGTCAGGCATCATCGTAGGGGTCAAGATATGATTGATTTCATTATCGCAATCGTCATGGGCGGCGTCATCGGCTGGCTGGCCAGCATCGTCATGCGCACCGATGCGCAGCAAGGTATCTTCCTGAACATCATCGTCGGCTGCGTCGGTTCGATCCTCGGCCGCCTGCTGCTCAGCGGATTCATCGGCGGTGGGCGTCTGCGCGACAATGCCTTCGACTGGCGGACGCTGGTGACGGCGTTCATCGGCGCGATCATCCTGCTGGCGGTCGTCAACCTGATCCGGCGCGGCCGCGTGCGTTGACGGACGGCTCCGGTCCGGTCCGCCACGGGCCGGATGGGCGCAGGGGCGCAAGGACAGGGGGCGGCTGCCGACTGGCGGCCGCCCTTTTTGGCCTCTTGTCACCAGTGGCTTAATTGGATAATACACCTTTGGCGGGATCGCGGTCCCGCTCGCGGGGCCGGGGGACGCGTCGCCATCGGGCGATCGCCGTGCGGGCTGCACGGAGGAATTCGGCGTGAATCACGATCGGAAAGTGGAATCGATGGACAGCCTGGCGGGCACGCAGAGCTTTTACGAAGAGACGGAAAGCCGCCGCAAGCGCACGCGGATGATCGTCGCACTGGCCCTGATCGCGCTGGCGCTGATCGCCGCCTGGTACGCCTTCACGCACGCCCGCGGGGCGGCGGACGGGACCTCCGGTGACGGCGCGGCCAGCGTCCCCGCCGTGACGGTCGTCATTCCCGGCCGCGTGTCGGTCGAGGCGGTCATCGCCGCCAACGGATCGATCGCGGCCCGGCGCGAGATGCCGGTCGGCGTCGCGGGCGAGGGCGGACAGGTCGTACGCGTGCTGGTGGAGCCGGGCCAGTGGGTCGGCGCGGGGCAGCCGCTCGCGATCATCGACCGTTCGGTGCAGACGCAGCAGGCAGAGAGCCTCGCCGCTTCGATCCGCGTGGCGCAGGCCGACGCCAGCCTGGCGCAGGCCGAACTGGAACGCGCCGAGGCGCTGGTGTCGCGCGGCTTTATCTCAAAGGCCGACATGGACCGCAAGCGCGCGACGCGCGACGCGGCCAATGCGCGCGTGCGCGTGGCGCAGGCGCAGCATCGGGAAGCGCTCGCGCGCAACAGCCGGCTGAACATCGTCGCCCCCGCCGCCGGGCTGGTGCTGACGCGGGAGGTCGAGCCGGGGCAGGTCGTCGGCGCGGGCAGCGGCGTGCTGTTCCGCATGGCCAAGGACGGCGAGATGGAAGTGCTGGCGCAGATGGCGGAGGCCGACCTGCAACGCGTGAAAGTCGGCACGCGCGCCACGGTGACGCCGGTCGGCACGGACCTGAACATCGCGGGACAGGTGTGGCAGGTGTCGCCGGTCGTCAACACCGACACGCGGCAGGGCATGGCGCGGATCGCCATTCCCTATAGCGCGGCGACGCGTCCCGGCGGTTTCGCCGACGCGCGGCTGGTGTCGGGCACGGCAGAGGCGCCGCTGCTGCCCGAAAGCGCGGTGCTGAGCAGCCCCGAAGGCAATTTCGTGCTGATCGTCGATGACGGCAATGTCGTCCGGCGCCGCGCGATCACGGTCGGCACCGTGACCGATGCGGGCGTTTCCGTCGCATCGGGACTGACCGGCAACGAGCGCGTGGTGGTGCTGGCGGGCGCCTTCCTCAGCCCCGGCGACAAGGTGAAGCCGGTGGTGCAGAAGGCGTCGCAATAGGTCCGCCCCATGAGCTTTCGCAACATATCCGCCTGGTGCATCCGCAATCCGGTTCCGCCGATCATCCTGTTCGTGCTGCTGCTGCTGGCGGGTCTCGTCAGCTTCAACCGCATGGACGTGAACGACAATCCGGATGTCGAATTCCCGCTGGTGCAGGTCGTGGTCATCCAGCCGGGCGCGGCGCCCGCGGAGCTGGAGACGCAAGTCACGCAGCGCGTCGAGGCGGCGGTGCGGGCCGTCAGCGGCGTCGATGAAATCTCCTCCTTCGTCGGCGAGGGCAACAGCCGCACGATGGTGCAGTTCGCGATCGGCACGCCGATCGACCGCGCCTATAACGACGTCAACCAGTCGATCTCGCAGATCCGCAGCGACCTGCCCGACGGCATCCTCGAACCGCAGGTGATGCGGATCGACGCGGCGGGCGGGCCGATCACCTATTTCGCGGTCGAGGCGACCGACATGACGCTCGAGCAGCTCAGCTGGTTCGTCGACAACACGGTCGCGAAGGAGCTGCTGTCGATCCCCGGCATGGCGAAAGTCAGCCGCGCGGGCGGCGTGGACCGGGAAATCCGTGTGATCCTGGACCCCGCGCGGATGCAGAGCTATGGCCTGACCGCGGCGCAGGTGAACCAGCAGCTTCGGCAAGTGAACCTGAACGCCGCCGGGGGCCGCACCGAAATCGCGGGTTCGGAACAGGCCGTGCGCGTGCTCGGCAACGCCCGGAACGCCTTTCAGCTTGGCGAGACGCGCATTTCGGTCGGGGGCGGCCGCACCATCCGCCTCGCCGATGTCGCGAAAGTGAGCGACGGCTATGCCGAGCAGCGCAACCTGGCGAAGATCGGCGACCGGCAGGTGCTGTCCTTCTCGATCGAGAAGGCGAAAGGCTCGTCGGACGTCACCGTCCACGACGAGGCTATGCGCAAACTGGAGGAACTCAAGAAGGCGAACCCCAAGGTCGGCTTCAAGATCCTGTTCACGCGCACCGAATATGTGAAGGAGCAATATCGCAGCTCTATGGCCGCGATGATCGAGGGCGCGGTGCTGGCCGTCGTCGTCGTCTTTCTGTTCCTGCGCGACTGGCGCGCGACGATGATCAGTGCGCTGGCGATCCCCCTGTCCGCGATTCCCACTTTCTGGTTCATGGACATGATGGGCTTTTCGCTGAACGGCCTGTCGCTGCTCGCGCTCAGTCTGGTCGCGGGGGTGCTGGTCGATGACGCGATCGTGGAGATCGAGAATATCGTCCGCCACATGCGCATGGGCAAGACCGCCTATCAGGCGTCGATCGATGCCGCCGACGAGATCGGCCTGGCCGTCGTCGCGACGACCATGTCGATCGTCGCGGTGTTCCTGCCCGTCGCGCTGATGCCGGGCATTTCGGGGCAGTTCTTCATCCAGTTCGGCATGACCGTCGTGTTCGCGGTGGTGATGAGCCTGGCGGTCGCGCGCATGATCACGCCGATGATCGCGGCCTATTTCCTGTCCGCGCAGGGCGAGCAGAAGCACGCCGAAGGGCCGTGGATCGACCGTTACGAGCGCGTGCTGAGCTGGACGCTCGACAGTTCGAAGCACCGGGCGGCGCGCGCGCTTCATGCGGAGGTGCCGACGCGGCTCGCCTATCTGGCGGTGCCGTTCGCCGCCGCCGCGCTGGTGGTGGCTTATGCCGTCTATGCCTATTTCCAGCCGCTGCCCGTCGGACAGGCGCGGCCCAATACGGCGCTGCACTTCATGGTGCAGACGCCGGCGATGGCGATCCTCGCCTGGCTGGTGGCGGCGCTGGCGGCGATCCTGCTCGGCGCGCTGGCCTGGACGCTGGGGATGCGTGAGACCGCCTTCACGCGCTGGGCGCATTTCATGATCCAGCGCGCGCGGGCGCGCCTGCTCGACCACCGTGTATGGATCGTCGGCATCGGTGTTGCCGCCTTTGCGAGCAGCATATTGCTGTTCGTGATGCTGCCGCAGCAGTTCCAGCCGACGATCAACAGCGACTACAGCCAGATTCGCTATGAGCTGCCGCCCGGTTCGACGCTGGCGCAGAGTGAGACGACCGCCAACCGGATCAGCGCGATCCTGGCGGGCGACAAGAATGTCGATACCGCCTTCTATGATATCTCCGTGGCGGGCGGCGGCGTCTATGTCACGCTGAAGAAGGACCGCGCGATGTCGAGCGTGGACTGGGAGCGGGGCTTGCAACCGCGCCTGGCGGCGCTTCCCGACACGCGCGCCTATTTCCAGAGCCAGACGACCGGCTTTTCGGGCCGAGACATCACCCTGGCGATCGGCGGCGACGATCCCGCGCAGTTGGAGGCGCACGCGCGCAAGATATTGGCGGAGATGAGCCGGCTCAAGGAATTGCGCTCGGTGCGGATCGAAGGCGATGTGCCGCGACCGGAGATCATCATCAACCCGCGCATGGACCTGGCCGCCGAACTGGGCGTCACCACCGCGGCGCTCAGCGAGACGATCCGCATCGCGACGCTGGGCGACATCGACCAGAATGCGGCGAAATTCTCGCTGTCCGATCGGCAGATTCCGATTCGCGTCCTGTTGTCGGAGGATTCGCGGCGCAGCCTGGCGACGCTGGAGAATCTGCCCGTGCCGACATCGCGGGGCGTCACCGTGCCGCTGAAGTCCGTGGCCCAGATCGGGTTCGGCACCGGGCCGACCGAACTCAGGCGCTATAACCAGACGCGGCGCATCGTGATCGGCGCCGACCTTGCCCCCGGTCTGATCAGCGGCGACGCGCAGAAAAAGGTCGACGCGTTGCCCTCCGTCAAGTCGATGCCGCAGGGCATCCGCAAAGTCGTCCAGGGCGAGCAGAAGTGGCAGGCCGAGCTGATCACCAATTTCGTCATCGCCGTGATTTCCGGGCTGTTGCTGGTCTTTTCGACGCTGGTGCTGCTGTACCGCCGTTTCCTGTCGCCGCTGGTCAACATGTCGTCGCTGCTGCTCGCGCCGCTCGGCGGGCTGCTGGCGCTGGCCGCGACGGGGATGCCGATATCGATGTCCGTCTATATCGGCCTGCTGATGCTGCTGGGCATCGTCGCGAAGAATTCGATCCTGCTCGTCGATTTCGCGATCGAGGAGATGGATCAGGGTGTCGGCAAGGTCGCCGCGCTGAGGGACGCGGGCCGCAAGCGCGCGCAGCCGATCATCATGACGACCGTGGCGATGGTCGCGGGCATGGTGCCGACGGCGCTGTCGCTGTCGGGCGACGGCGCGTGGCGCGCGCCGATGGGCGTGGTCGTGATCGGCGGCCTGATCCTGTCGACGCTGCTGACGCTGCTGATCGTCCCGGCGGGATTTAGCCTGGCCGACAGCATCGAAAAGCGGCTGGGCGGCTTCTTCTCGCGCAATCTGCTGACCTATCGCAAGGGCGATGACAGCCGGCCGCGCCCGGACCCTGTCCCGCGGCCCGCCGAATGAGGAGGTTGCAACCTTTCTGCGCCCGCGCCATTTGAACCCGCATGACCGACAGCGCCGCGCCGCAGGATCATAGCGAAGCCGCCGGAGCCGCCACCCGGGCCGCCCGCGCGCCGATGGGCGTCGTGCTGCCCACGGGCGGGCTGAACATCCGCCTCGTCGCGACGGGGCTGCTCGTCGTCATGGCGATCATCTTCGTCAGCGCGAAATATTTTCAGGACCAGCATCCCGCGATCGGCTTCATCCGCGCCTTTGCCGAGGCGGCGATGGTCGGCGGGCTGGCCGACTGGTTCGCCGTCACCGCGCTGTTCCGCCACCCGATGGGCCTGCCGATCCCCCACACCGCGATCGTCCCGCGCAACAAGAACCGCATCGGCGACACGCTCGCGCGCTTCCTGCTCACCAATTTCCTGCTGCCGCGCCTGGTCGCGCGCAAGATGCGCGACGTCGACGTGGCGGGCGCGGTCGGCAAATTCCTCTCGCAACCGGCCGAAGGCGGCGGGCGGCTGAAGCTCGGCGCCTCGCGCATCATCGCCGACGGTCTCGGCGCGCTCGACCAGCAGCGGCTGGGCGGCATGGTCAAGTCGGCGATCGCCGACCGGCTGCGCGAACTCGACATGGCGCCGCTGCTGGGGCAGGCGCTGCAAGCCGCGCTGGCCGAAGGGCGGCACCAGCCGCTGCTCGACGCGATGGTCAAATGGGGTTCGAAGACGCTCGAACTCAACGAGCATCTGATCCACCAGATGGTCCACGACAATTCGAACGCCATCGTCCGCTTCACGGGTCTCGACGAAAGCATCGCGAACCGCATCGTCGCGGGGCTGTCGAAGCTGCTCGCCGAAATGGCGGTGGACGAAACGCACCCGTTCCGCATCCGTGTCGAGGAAGGGCTGGCCAGGATGGCGCTCGACCTTCAGCACGACGCGGAGATGCAGGCGAAAGTCGCGCGCGTGCGCGACGAATTGCTCGACAATCCGGCCGTGAAGCGCTGGCTCGACGGATTATGGGAACAGGGGCGCGCCGCCTTGCTGACGGCGGCGCGCGACCCCGAAACCATGCTCGCGGGCCGGATCGGCGAACTGATCACGCAATTCGGGGCGATGCTGGGCGAGGATGCGGCGATCAAGACCACGCTCAACCGCTATGCGCGCCGCGCGGTCGTCGGCATGGTCGACAGCTATGGCGAGACGGCGCTCAGGCTGGTGTCGGACACGATCCGGGGCTGGGACGCGAAGACGATCACGGACCGGCTGGAAAGCGCGGTCGGCGACGACCTGCAATATATCCGCATCAACGGCACGCTGGTCGGCGGGCTGGTCGGCGTGCTGATCCATACGGTGGATGTGCTGTTGTAGCGAGGGCGGCGCAAAGGGGTTCACGCGAAGCCGCGAAGGCGCGAAGATTTCAGTTTTTGCCGCGAAGCGGCCTTCTTCAAGCAGGGCTGCGTCAAACGCGAGGTTACGGAAAGAAGGGGCCTGACGGCCCGCACGATCTTCTTCGCGCCTTCGCGGCTTCGCGTGAAATCAATCCAGCACCGCCCCCAATCCCTCGCGATAGGTCGGATAATGGAGCCGCCACCCCAGCAGCCGCCTGGCCTTGCCGTTCGCGACGCGGCGGTTTTCGGCATAGAAGGCGTGTGCGGCGGGCGACAGCTTCGCCGCGTCCAGCGCCTGCAACGGCGGCAGCGGCGCGCCGAGCATCGCACAGCCCCATTCGCCCAGCCGGTTCTGCGAACAGGGTTCATCATCGGCGAGATTGTAGACGCCCGGCGGCCCGGCAAAGGATGCGATGACGCCGCCGGCGATGTCATCGACATGCACGCGGCTGAACACCTGTCCCGGCAGGTCGATGCGATGCGCGCGCCCTTCGCGGATGCGCTCGAGGATCGAGCGGCCGGGACCATAGATGCCGGGCAGGCGAAAGACGCGCATGTCGCCGCGCAGCGCGGCCCACGCCGCGTCGGCGGCGTTGCGGTCGGCGCGGCGACCCTGGACGGGCGCGCTTTCGTCGACCCACGCGCCGCCGCAATCGCCATAGACGCCCGTCGAGGACAGATAGCCCGTCCACCGCGCGGGCGCGAGCGCGATGGCCTGCCCATAGCGCGCCAGCACGGGATCGGCGCCCTGGGCGGGCGGCACCGACGACAGGATATGCGTCGCGCCGCGCAGCGCGCTCAGCACGGCGGCCTCGTCCACGAAGGCGATGCTGCCCGCGCGTCCATCGCGCGTCGTGCCCTCCACTTCCCACCCGCGCGCGCGCAGCCGCTCCGCGAGACGGCTCGCGGCATAGCCCATTCCAAAGATCAGCATGTGACTCATGGGGCGCTTATTGCGTGGTGCGCGGCGCAAGACTAGGACAATGAGCAACCTTTTTTCCGCTCGTGCTGAGCTTGTCGAAGCACCGTCCTTCTTCTTGCAACGTCAAAAGGAAGAACGGCCCTTCGACAAGCTCAGGGCGAACGGCTGATAGACAGGACCGAATATCGGGATGACCGACGCTTCTTCCACCCCCGCCGCTCCCGTCACCATCCATCGCGGCGACTATCGCCCGCCCGAATGGCAAATCCCCGATGTCGCGCTCGATTTCGCGCTGGGTATCGAGCGGACGCGGGTGCGGGCCGCGCTGTCGGTGGTGCGCCAAGCGGGCGCGCCCGCGCCGCTGGTGCTGCGCGGCGACGGGCTGACGGCCGAAGCCGTGCGCGTCGATGGCGAGACGTGGAACGGCTGGCGCATGGACGGGCCGGACCTGATCGTCGATCTGGGCGACCGCACGGCGGCGACGGTCGAAGTCGATACCGTCATCGACCCGCAGGCGAACACGCAGTTGATGGGCCTTTATGCCTCGAACGCCATGCTGTGCACGCAGTGCGAGGCGGAAGGGTTCCGCCGCATCACTTTCCACCCCGACCGGCCCGATGTGCTCAGCCGCTACAAGGTGCGGATGGAAGGCGACAAGACGGCCTTTCCAGTCCTGCTGTCGAACGGCAATTGCGTCGCGAGCGGCGACGGCGAGGGCGGCAGCCATTGGGCTGAGTGGGAAGATCCGTGGCCGAAGCCCAGCTATCTCTTCGCGCTGGTCGCGGGCGATCTCGTCGCCCATCGCGGCCATTTCACCACCCTGTCGGGGCGCAAGGTCGATCTCGGCATCTGGGTGCGCGCGGGCGACGAGGATCGCACGCATCACGCGATGCAGGCGCTGAAGAACAGCATGGCGTGGGACGAGCGCGTCTATGGCCGCGAATATGACCTCGACCTGTTCAACATCGTCGCGGTCAGCGATTTCAACATGGGGGCGATGGAGAATAAGGGGCTGAACGTCTTCAACACCCGCTATATCCTCGCCGATCCCGATACCGCGACCGATCTCGATTATGACGGTGTCGAAGGCGTCGTCGCGCACGAATATTTCCACAATTGGTCGGGCAACCGCGTCACCTGCCGCGACTGGTTCCAGCTGAGCCTGAAGGAAGGCTTCACCGTCTTTCGCGACCAGAGCTTTTCCGCCGACATGGGATCGCCCGCCGTCAAGCGGATCGAGGACGTCCGCCTGCTGCGCGCCGCGCAGTTCCCGGAGGATGCGGGACCGCTCGCGCACTCGATCCGCCCCGACTCCTATCAGGAAATCAGCAACTTCTACACCGCCACCGTTTATAATAAGGGCGCGGAGATCATCCGCATGATGGCGACGATGGCCGGGCCGGAGCGCTTCCGCCAGGGCACCGACCTCTATTTCGACCGTCACGATGGCGAGGCCGCGACCTGCGAGGATTTCGTGCGCGCGATCGAGGATGGCGCAGGGCTGGACCTCGCCCAGTTCCGCCTCTGGTACAGTCAGGCCGGAACGCCGCGTGTCACGGCGCGCGTCGAGGAGGCGGCGGGCGAATGGGTGCTGCACCTCGCGCAGCACGTCCCGCCGACGCCGGGGCAGGGTGACAAGGCGCCGATGCTGATTCCGCTGCGCCTCAAGGCGTTCGACGCGGACGGAGCGGATGGTGAAGGCGAGCGGTTGGTGCTGCTCGAAAGCGCCGAAAAGGCAGTGCCGCTCGGCCGTTTCTCCGCGCGGCCGATGCTGTCGATCAACCGCGGCTTTTCCGCGCCCGTGATCGTCGATTTCGAGCGCGCGCCGGGCGAGCTGGCGTGGCTCGCCGCGCATGACGACGACCCCTTCGCGCGGTACGAGGCGTTGCAGCAGCTGATGCTCGACACGCTCGTCGCCGCCGTGTCGGGCGAGGCGGTCCAGCCAGACGCGGTGATCGAGGCCGTGCGCCGGACGCTCGCCGGGGCGGCCGCCGATCCGGCCTTCGTCGCGGAAGCCGTGCCGCTGCCGACAGAGGCGTTCATCGGCGACCAGATGGTGACGGTCGATCCCGACGCGATCCGGCGCGAGCGGCTGGCGTTGCAGGCGGCGATCGGCGCGGCGCTGGAAGGCGAATGGCGCGCGATCCTCACCGAAGCGGCGCCGCCCGCGACCGACCTGTCGCCGCTCGCCAAGGGACGCCGCCGCCTGCGCGGCGTGGCGCTGGCCTATCTGGCGGCGAGCGGGCAGGCGGATGCGGCGGCGCTCGCGTTCCGCATCTTCTCGGATGCCGACGGGATGACCGAGCGGCAGGCGGCACTCGCGACGCTGGCGCATGGCGACAGCGACGAGCGGGCGCATGCGCTCGACATCTTCTATCAGCGCTATCGCGACAATCCGCTGGTGCTCGACAAATGGTTCCAGGTGCAGGCCTGGTCGCTGCGGGCCGATACGGTGGAGGCGGTCGCGGACCTCGCGCGGCATCCCGACTTCACGCTCGCCAACCCCAACCGCGTGCGGGCGCTCTATGGCGCCTTCACGGGCAATCAGGCGGCCTTCCATCAGGCGGACGGCGCGGGATACCGGCTGATCGCCGATCTGGTGATCGCACTCGATCCCAAGAACCCGCAAACCGCCGCGCGCCTGATCCCGCCGCTTGGCCGCTGGAAGCGCTTCGACGAGGCGCGCGGGGCGATGATGCGGGCGGAACTGGAACGGATATTGGCGCAGCCCGGCCTGTCGCGCGACGTGACGGAACAGGCGAGCAAGAGTTTGGTGGGATAAAGCCCTCTCTCCTTCAGGGGAGAGGGCTGGGAGAGGAGGACGAAAGCACGGCCCAGCCCCTCTCAACTGCGGCTAGCCGGACAAACCGGCAAGCCTGCGTATCTCTCCCCTGAAGGGGAGAGAGCATGGCCGATCCAGCCCCAGCCATGCGGGGCGACTCGATCAGATACCGATCCCCTCGGCGCAATCCAGCGCCTGCGCCAGCTTCCCCCGGAACCCGCTACTGTCGGAGGCCGTCGTAACCCAGATTTCGTTGCCGGGACCGCTGGCGTCGAGGCGCCGGAGCAGGCGGATGGTCGGGCCGTCGTCGGTGAGCAGGTCGCCGACGAAGCGGTAATGGGCCGCGATCCGAATCTGCTCCCCGCTCGATTCGAGAACCAGCGCGCGCCATGCGGGACCGTAAGACGACTTCACCCACAGCCGCGTTCCGGCGGACAGAGTCTGCCGCGACTGTCCGGTTATGACGGCGACGTTGATGGAGGTTCGCGCGGCGGTGTTGAATGCCTGCGTAATCTCTATCGCGCCCTTGTCGAAACGCGCCTCGCACGCCCCTTCCGTGGCGGGCTTGGCATAGGCGAGATCGGCGTAGCCGGCGTCATGGGTGGCGACGGGGACGCCGGCGGCGGCCAGCAGCAGGGACATCATGGGGCGGTTTTCCTTCCATGGGTGGAGTGGGTTGCGGTCCTGTCTATCGTCCCGGCGGCCAGTTGCGTTGGCGGGTCAT
>PHEM01000302.1 GCA_002842935.1 Alphaproteobacteria bacterium HGW-Alphaproteobacteria-13
AGCGGGTCAGCCATTCGACCGCATCACCTTTGTCGCCGCGCCTTATGTCGCCGGTCCCTATTCGGACGGCGAATATGCCGTCACTTTCCCCGTGACGTCCGAGTTCATCGGGCTGATTGCCAGCGACTATCGGCCTTCGTTCAAACCCTACACCGCGCCTGCCCCGCGCGGCTGACGATCGATCGACCGGATGCGGCCCACGCCGGGCCGCATCCGGTGTCGGATCAGATCACGCCCAGCGAGCGCATCGCCTCCGCCACGCGGACGAAGCCCGCGATATTGGCGCCCAGCACATAATTGCCCGGCGCGCTATATTCGTCGGCGGTCGCCGCGCAATTGTCGTGGATGTTGCGCATGATCTGCGCGAGGCGCGTCTCGGTCTGTTCGAACGACCAGCTGTCGCGCGAGGCGTTCTGCTGCATTTCCAGCGCGGATGTCGCGACGCCGCCCGCATTGGCGGCCTTGCCCGGCGCGAACATCACGCCGCCCTTGTGGAACAGATCGACCGCGTCGGGCGTCGACGGCATGTTCGCGCCTTCGCCGACCAGCTGCACGCCGTTCCGGATCAGCGTCGTCGCGTCCTTGCCGGTCAGCTCGTTCTGCGTCGCGCAGGGCAGCGCGACCTGGCACGTCACGTCCCAGATCGATCCGCCTTCGATATAATGGGCGCCTTCGCCTTTCAGGCGGACATATTCCGACAGGCGCGCGCGGCGGACTTCCTTGACTTCCTTCAGGATGCCCAGGTCGACGCCGTTTTCGTCGAGGACATAGCCGTTGGAATCCGAACAGGCCATGACCTTGCCGCCGAACTGCTGGACCTTGTCGATCGCATAGATGGCGACATTGCCGGAGCCGGAGACGACGACCGTCTTGCCGTCGAGCGAATCGCCCCGGGTCGCCAGCATCTGCTGCACGAAATAGACGAGACCGAAGCCCGTCGCCTCGGTGCGCGCACGCGACCCGCCATAGACGAGGCCCTTGCCCGTCAGCACGCCCGCCTCATAGCGGTTGGTCAGCCGCTTGTACTGGCCGAACATATAGCCGATCTCGCGCCCGCCGACGCCGATGTCGCCCGCCGGAACGTCGGTATATTCGCCCAGGTGCCGATGCAGCTCGGTCATGAACGCCTGGCAGAAGCGCATGATCTCGCCATCCGAGCGGCCGCGCGGGTTGAAGTCCGACCCGCCCTTGCCGCCGCCGATCGGCATGCCGGTCAGCGCGTTCTTGAAAATCTGCTCGAACCCCAGGAACTTGATGATGCCGAGGTTGACCGAGGGGTGAAAGCGCAGGCCGCCCTTATAGGGACCGAGCGCCGAATTGAACTGAACGCGGAAACCGCGGTTGATCTGCACCTGCCCGGCGTCGTCGACCCACGGCACGCGGAAGATGATCTGGCGTTCGGGTTCGCAGATGCGCTCGATCAGCGCGTGGCTCGCATAATCGGGATGCTTGGCGACGACGCGGCCAAGGCTTTCGAGCACTTCGTGGACCGCCTGATGAAACTCCGCCTCGCCTGCGTTGCGCCGCAACACTTCGTCCAGAACGGGCTGCAATTTTTCGTCGATCTTGCTCAAAAATCCCTCCTGACTATACGATTCGTTCGCGCCTGTGGACCATGCGGACCCTGAATCGCAAGCCGATTGGCGAAAAAAGCGAAAAAAAGGACACGGTCGCGAAGGCGCCGCGAACGGCCTTTCGGCGTGGAAGCCAGGGGCTTCGCTTCAGTTTTTCCGGAACAGGGCTTCCGCGTTCGCCTTGATGCCGCCGGCGGCCGAAAGATGCCCGCGCGTGCGCTCGATTTCGGCCTTCAGCCCGGCGATGCGCTCTTCCAGCTCATCGACCGACAGCGGGTCCAGCGGCTGGCGGGCCAGCGCGGCGAGCAGGTCGTCGCGGCGGCGGGGAAGGTCGTCGTCGTCCATCCTGTCCTCCTCTTGCCGGTCCCTTTCGTCGGCGCGACTGTTGACCCGCCCCCGCTTGCTGTCAATAAGGCGCGGGAGGACCAAGCCGACGGAAGTGGGGATTTCACCGTGACCAATGTGCCCGCGAGCATGACCGCCATCGCCATTCGCGAACCGGGCGGACCCGAAGTGCTGCAAGCCGAAACCCGGCCAGTGCCCCAGCCGGGCGCCGGGGAGTTGCTGATCCGCGTCGCCGCCGCGGGCGTCAACCGCCCCGACGTGATTCAGCGCATGGGCTATTATCCGCCGCCGCCGGGCGCGTCGGACCTGCCGGGGCTGGAAATCGCGGGGACGATCGTCGCCGTGGGACCGGGGGAGGACCCCGAACTGCTGGGGCAGGCGGTGTGCGCGCTCGTCGCGGGTGGCGGCTATGCCGAATATTGCGTCGCCCCGACGGGAAGCTGCCTGCCCGTGCCGCGCGGCTTTTCGATGGTGGAGGCGGCGGCGCTGCCCGAAACCCTGTTCACCGTCTGGCACAATCTGTTCGAGCGCGCCTGGGTCGCCGACGGCGACACGGTGCTGGTCCACGGCGGCACCAGCGGCATCGGCACGACCGCGATCGGGCTGTGCAAGCTGTTCGGCGTCAGGATCATCGTCACCTGCGGCAGCGCGGACAAATGCGACGCGGCGCGCGCGCTGGGCGCCGACCTTGCGATCGACTATTCGGCCGAGGATTATGTCGAGGCGGTCAGGGCCTTCACGGACGGGCGCGGCGTCGACGCCGTGCTCGACATGGTCGGCGGTGACTATGTGCCGCGCAACCTCGCCTGCCTGGCGGAGGACGGGCGTCACGTCAGCATCGCTTTCCAGCGCGGCACGAAGGCGCAGGTCGATGTCGCCGACCTCATGCGCCGCCGCCTGACGATGACGGGTTCGACGCTCCGCGCGCGCAGCAACGACTTCAAGGCCGGGCTGGCGGACGAGATTCACGGCACGTTGTGGCCGCTTCTTTCCGAAGGCGGCTGGAAGCCCGCGATGGACCGGAGCTTCCCGCTCACCGAAGCCGCCGCCGCCCATGCGCGGATGCAGGCGGGCGAGCATGTCGGCAAGATCGTGCTGACGATATAGGGTGCGCGCCGTCCCGAATCGCAGGCCCTTGCCGCCATGCGCAAACGGGTTTACAGCCGCCGTCAATGTCCGGCCGCCCCGCGAGGGGCGGCCCTTTCTTTTCCGCTTGGAGAATAAGCGCCATGGCCAATGCCAATCCGACTCCGCTGATGCCGCACGCGACCGCCGCCTGGCTGGTCGACAACACGGGTCTCACTTTCGTCCAGATCGCCGAATATTGCGGCATCCACATCCTGGAAGTGCAGGCGATCGCCGACGAGACCGCCGCGACCAAATATACCGGCCGCGATCCCGTCCGCGCGCACGAACTGACGATGGAAGAGATTGAAAAGGGCCAGCAGGACCCGAACTATCGCCTGAAGATGAGCGTGCAGGCGCAGGACACGATCCGCCGCACGCGCGGCCCGCGCTATACGCCCGTCAGCAAGCGCCAGGACAAGCCCGACGGCATCGCCTGGATTCTGAAGAACCACCCCGAAGTATCGGACGGCGCGATCGGCAAGCTGATCGGCACGACCCGCAACACGATCAACGCGATCCGCGAGCGCAGCCACTGGAACAGCGCCAACATCGTGCCCAAGGACCCCGTGACGCTGGGCCTGTGCTCGCAGCGCGAACTCGACGCGCTCGTCGCCAAGGCGGCGAAGAAGGCGGGGATCAAGGCGCCCGAGGATGTGCGGCTGGAGGGCGACCGCGAAGCGTTGCTCGAGGAACTGCGCGCCGAACGCGCGGCGGCGGCCGAGGCGCTCGCCGCCGAGGGTGCGGACGGCGAAGCCTGACCGATGGCGGTCAGCGGCGCGGAACGGAGCGACGAGGATGATATTCCGGCGGTCAGCGGCTCGCCGGACGCCTCGCTGACGCAGGACGACAGCTTCACCGCGACCAGCCACGCCGGGCTGACCTATCCCTGGGGCGACGCCGCGCCGGGCGCGGGCGAAACGATCCGTATCGCCGACGGCATCCGCTGGGCGCGCGTGCCGATGCCCGGATCGCTCGGCCATATCAACAGCTGGCTGCTCGATGACGCCGACGACCGGGGGGACGGTGTCGCCGTCGTCGATACCGGCGGTCTCACCGATCAGAGCGAAGGCATTGCTGGCGCCACCACGCAGCAGGCTTTGGCCGCCGCCGAAGAAGCGCAGGTGC
>PHEM01000303.1 GCA_002842935.1 Alphaproteobacteria bacterium HGW-Alphaproteobacteria-13
AACGCATCGGCTCCCTGCTCGACACCTTCTCCGCAGACGAATGCCGAAACTACCTCGTCAACTCTGGATATGCGTCAGCCTAATCTCATCAGACTCTAATCCTCAGGAAACCGACCGAACGCCGCGTGCGAAAGCCGCGCGAGCGCCCCCGCCGCGGCTCCACCGCATGGGGCCGCGCCGTCGTCCTGACATGTTCTCGATCGCATTCGGAGAGGCGATATTCGCCCCCTCAATACCCCATCAGGCTCAGCACTTCCTTGCGGCTGCGCTCGTCCTCCAGGAAGCTGCCGAGCAAGCGGCTCGTCACCATGCCGACGCCGGGGGTGCGGACGCCGCGTCCGGTCATGCAGCCGTGCTGCGCGTCGATCACCACCGCGACGCCGTGCGGCTGGAGATGGTCCCAGATGCACTGCGCGACTTGCGCCGTCAGCCGCTCCTGCACTTGCAGCCGCCGCGCATAGCCGTTCAGGACGCGCGCCAGCTTGGAAATGCCGACGACGCGGTCCCGCGGCAGATAGGCGATCGACGCCTTGCCCGTGATCGGCGCCATATGATGTTCGCAATGCGACTGGAACGGAATGTCGCGCAGCATGACGATCTCGTCATAGCCGCCCACTTCCTCGAAGGTCCGCGACAAGTGGATCGACGGGTCTTCGCCATAGCCCTGGCAATATTCCTTCCACGCCCGCGCGACGCGTTTCGGGGTGTCGAGCAACCCTTCGCGCCGGGGATCGTCGCCCGTCCATTCGATCAGGGTCCGGACCGCCTCCAGCACATGCCGGGGGACGACGACCTTGCCGTCCTGGTCCATTTCCACTTCCGTCATCGCTCGACTTTCACTGTTGCTAACATGTCGCACTTTTCGGACCGAATGCGCCGGGAAGCAAGGGCGCGGCGGCAAGTTTTTCCAGGACCGGATCAAGTTGACGTTGGGGAATCCGGGCTTTTCCTGTTTTGGGACTCCGTGGAATTTCCGAAACTTCGCACTTTACACAAGTGGCTTGACGCTCTTGCCGTCTAAGCGCAATTTGATCTGGATCAAAGAGCCTGCCAAAGCAGGCCGTGGTTCGGGAGATGCCGGCGTTCTCCCCGACGCCGGTGGGAGAGGATGATGATCAGCAAGCGGCGGGCGGAACAACCGCGCACACCCGGCCTGTTCGGCCCGGCGCCCTTCGCTGCGTCGTCTTCCCTGCCTATCGTTTGATTTGGGTGGCTCCGCCAGGCCGGGGTCGAAACAGGGAGGGTATTGATGAAGTTCCAAGCATTGATCGGCACGTCCGTACTGGCGCTTTCGCTGGCTGCCCCGGCCTATGCCCAGGTAGACGCGGACAGTGCCGCCGATGACAATGTCATCATCGTGACGGCAACGCTGCGCGCGGCCAATGTCCAGGACATTCCGATCGCGGTGACGGCGCTCAGTCCCAATGACCTTGAACGGCAGAACGTCCAGGACATCCGCACGCTGAGCAGCATCACGCCCAGCTTCAGCCTGCAATCCTCGCAGACCGAAACGCAGGGCACGTCGATCCGCATCCGCGGCGTCGGCACCACCGGCAACAACACGGGTCTCGAAAGCTCGGTCGGCGTGTTCATCGACGGCGTGTACCAGTCGCGCCCCGGCGTGGCGCTGGGCGACCTGCTCGACCTTGAACGGCTGGAAATCCTGCGCGGCCCGCAAGGCACGCTGTTCGGCCGCAACACCTCGGCGGGCGCGCTGAACATCTCGACGCGCCGCCCCAATCTCAACCGGGTCGAGGGCTTCGCCAACGCCAGCTATGGCAATCTCGACTATTACGGCTTCCAGGCCGGGGTCAGCGCGCCACTGGTCCAGAACCAGCTCGGCGTCCGCCTGTCGGGGGCCTATCGCAAGCGCGACGGCATCATCAACAGCTCGATCAGCGGCGCCGAAAGCGGCAACCGCGACCGCTATGTGCTGCGCGGCCAGTTGCTGTGGGAGCCGTCAAGCGACGTCAGCCTGCGGATCATCGGCGATTATGCCAAGACCGACGAGAATTGCTGCACGGCCGTCATCATCCGCGAAACCGAACTGCGCGACATGGGCGCCTTCGCCGCCTATGGCCTGCCCGCGAACGGCGGCGTGATCGATTCCGGCCAGCGGGCCGTCGAAAAGCGCCGCTCCAGCGACGACGGCTTCCTCAACAACACCAAGCAATGGGGCGTGTCGGGCGAGCTGAAATGGGATTTCGGTGGCGCGCAAATGACCTATATCGGCTCGTATCGCCGCTTCCAGGCGCAGTCGGCGCAGGATGATTTCGTCGGGCTGGACGTCTATCAGGTCGGACCCAGCTCCTTCTCCGCGCCGAACACGCCTTACAGCGGCGGCACCAACAAGGTGATGACGCACGAACTGCGTCTGCAAGGGTCGGCGTTCGAGGACAAACTCGACTGGCTGATCGGCGCCTATTATTCGGACGAGAAAATCCGCGAGATCCAGTCGATGACGCTTGGGCCGGATTATCAGGCCTATGCCGCGACGCAGCTTTATCCGGCGCTCGGCAATGCTTTCGCGCCCTTCGGCTCCAATCCGCTGCTCGCCCTGACGAAAATGGCGCAGGCGACGGGGATGGCCACGCCCACGATTCCGGCCTTCGCCCTGGCGCCCGGCATCGATTCGACGGGAAGCTATGCGATCAATCGCTTCAGTCAGGACGCAAAGAGCTTTTCGATCTTCACGCACAACGTCATCAGCTTCACGGACAATATCAGCCTGACGCTGGGCGCTCGCTATGTCGACGAAAAGAAAGACGGTGCTTTCAACCAATTGGCGGCCAACTCGCCGGCCTGCTCGACCATCGCCAGCGGTCTCAACAATATCGTCACCAACCTGACCACAATCGCCGGCCTTCCGGAAGCTGACGCCAATACATTGGCGCGGGGCGGCCTGCTTCTGTCCTGCTTCCCGTTCGCGACGGCCGCCAATCACCCGGCATCGGCGGTGTTGCCGTTGCCGCGCGAATATGACCTGCGGTTCAAGGACGACGAGCTGACCTATACGGCGCAACTCGCCTATAACAATAATGCGGGCTTCATGGCCTATGCCAGCTTCTCGCACGGCTTCAAGTCGGGCGGCTTCAACCTCGATCCCGCGGCGGGCGCGGGCGGCCTGGACCCGCGGTTCAAGTCCGAAAAGGTCGACGCTTATGAAGCGGGCATCAAATCGTCGCTGTTCGACAATCAGGTCACGGCCAATCTGGCGGTGTTCCACATGGACATGACCGATTTCCAGGTGCTGGAATTCACGGGCGTGCAGTTCCTGACCTTCAACGTCGCATCGGCGAAGTCGACGGGCGCGGAACTGGAATTGGTCGGCCGTTTCCATCCCAACATGATGCTCAACTTCGCCGCCACCTATGCCGACGCCCGCTATCCCAGCGATTGCGACGCAGGCGTCACGGGCGGCGCGCTGCCAACCGTGCGCACCTTGTGCGGCCAGCAACTGACCAACGCGCCGAAGTGGAGCGGCGTCGCGGGCGTCACCTATAACGGGCCGCTGTCCAGCTCCGGCTGGGGTCTGCTCGCCAATGTCAACGTCAACTATTCGGGCAAGCGCCGGACCAGCACCACGCCGGCCGAATCCGCCAATCCGGCGCTGCTGCTGCCGCTCGACTGGCAGGAGGATTATTTCAAGATCAACGCCCGCCTGGGCTTCTCCACGCCGGACGAACGCTTCACCTTCGAGCTGTGGGGCACCAACCTCTCGAACGAGATGACGCGCGGCATCACCGCCAACACGCCGCTGCGCGGCGGCCTGGCCAACAATAATACGGTGGCCCAGCGTTCGCGCATCGCCTTTCTGGAGGAACCGCGCACTTACGGCGTGACCGTCCGCACGAAATTCTAACGGACGGGCTAACCCTTTCAGGCCTTTCCGGCCCCGGCGACTTTATCGGTCGCCGGGGCTTTTTCTTTGGAGATGGAGAGAAAGCATCTTTCCCGTCCTTCGTCATGCTGAACGTGTTCCAGCATCCATGCCCGGCGCTTGTTCGCCAATGCGGCGCCAGTTGGTTTCACGCGAAGACGCGAAGACGCGAAGAAGATGGCTTGGGACCGACAGGTCCCTTTTTCTTTCAACGGCGCGGCTGGCCGTGCGGTTGGAATGAAAAGCCGCTTCGCGGCAAGCGCGGCCTCTTCGCGCCTT
>PHEM01000304.1 GCA_002842935.1 Alphaproteobacteria bacterium HGW-Alphaproteobacteria-13
CGATGTGCTTGTCATGGGCATTGAGCGCATACATCACACCCGCCGCGAGCTGGTGCGTCACCCCGGTGCCCAGGTCCTCAATCGTGCCTTTGCCCTTCAGCACCAGCACCGCTTCGAGGTGATTCTGGTAATGCATGTGTAGCTCTTCACCTGCATACATGGTGGTGACGTGGAAGGAGAAACCCATGGCGTCATCCTTCAGAAGCAGGCGCGCGCTTTCCCAGCCTTTCGACTTTACGTTGCGGTCGGATTTGCGGATGTCCTGAAGGTTACGGACGATCATAGTATTTCCTTTCCTTATTCCGCGGCCACATCGTAGGGGGCCGTCAGCGCGGTGCGGACGCTCTCTTCCAGAATGTCGAGGCCAGCCGAAAGAACAGCGTCGTCGATCACGAGAGGGGCGAGCACCTTGACGATCTCGTCATGGGCGCCGCTGGTCTCGATGATCAGACCCTGTTCGAAGCAGGCAGCAGTGATAGCGGCGGCAATCTCGCCGGCGCCGACATCGATGCCGCGCATCATGCCGCGGCCGCAGACTGTGAGATCATGCTCGGCCGCCATGGCTTCCAAACGTTGCTCGAGCAGCACCCCACTTCGGGCAATGGCCCGCTGGAACGCCTCGTCGCTCCAGAAATGACGCAGCGCGGCAGTCGCGGTCACGAAGGCATGATTGTTGCCCCGGAAAGTGCCATTGTGCTCTCCAGGCGACCATTGATCGAGCTCCGGGCGGAACAGCGTCAGCGCAAAAGGCAGGCCCATGCCGGAGAGCGACTTTGCCAGCGTGACGATATCCGGCGTGAAGCCCATACCCTCGAAGCTGAAGAAGCTGCCGGTACGGCCGCAGCCCGCCTGGATATCGTCCACGATCATCAAGGCGCCATGACGCTTCGCGATATTTGCGATCTTGCGCAGCCATTCGGGGGACGCGGTGTTGAGGCCACCTTCGCCCTGCACCGTTTCGACCAGGATAGCGGCGGGTGCATCGAGCCCACTCGACGGGTCCGAAAGGCGGCGTTCCAGCAGATCGGCGGTATCGACGTCCGGTCCGTGATAGCCATCGTAGGGCTCATGCGCGACGTGGCTGAGCGGCACACCGGCTCCGGCGCGCTTGGACGCATTGCCGGTACATGCCAGCGCTCCCAGCGTCATGCCGTGGAAGCCGTTGGTGAAGGCGATCACCAGCTCCCGCCCCGTCACCTTGCGGGCCAGCTTGATCGCCGCCTCCACTGCGTTGGTGCCGGTCGGCCCTGTGAACATCGCGCGGTAATCCAGCCCGCGCGGTTTAAGGATCAGCGTTTCCAGCGTTCCGAGGAAAGCCGCCTTGGCATCCGTGTGCAGATCAAGGCCATGGGTGATGCCGTCGCCCGCGATATAATCGAGCAGAGCTTGTTTGAGCACGGGATGGTTGTGGCCGTAATTCAGCGTCGAACACCCCGACAGGAAGTCCAGATAGCGGCCACCCTGATTGTCGTGCATCCACACGCCTTGCGCTGTGGCGAACTGGCGCGGCATCGCCCGAGCATAGCTGCGCACCGCAGATTCCCGGCGCTCGTAGATCCGCGTGTCGGGAATGGTCGGCGTGGGCTTGGGAAGGGTGATGGTCATGTCATCCATTCTCCTCGGAGGATGTACTGCCGATAGGCAGCGGGCCGATGCGCGCCTGCCATTCGGTGGCGTGCGCGCCGGCGAAGTGCGCATCGCGCTCGAAGCGGGCGCTTTTGTGCAGGGGAACCTGCCAATTGCGCGCCAAGCCTTCGAACAAAGCCCATGACGCGCGATTGTCGTCGGTGACGGTGGTAATGAGATGGGTGACGCCCACGGCCTCGGGGCGAGCCAACAGCGCCTCGATCATGCGGCCGGCAAGCCGCTGCCCGCGCGCCGCAACGGCGACCGCTACTTGCCAGACGAAGAAATTTTCGGGTGCGGATGGTGGCCGATAGCCGGATACCCAGCCCATCGGCTGGCCGTCGCGCTCCGCAATGATGCAGAAGTCGGCGAAATCGGTGCATTGCAGCAGATTGCAATAGGCCGAGTTCGCATCAAGCGGGGGACAGGCCGCAATCAGCGCGGTGACCGCCGGTCCATCCGTCGCAACCGGCTTGCGAAGTTCAAAGTCCTGCCCCTTGCTCCTACCGGAGCGTGCAGAAGCTCCTGACGGCGCAACAGCCGCCATAGCCTGGGTATCGAAGATCGTTCATCTCCCGAATTATTCTCAGATATGGAGAAGCGTGCCCACCCCCGTTTAGGCGGAAAAACATACTGACCCATGATATATTTTCAACCCTTATTCCGGAATTATATTTCGATTAGCGAAGGATATGGCGGAGGATTGGGGCCTAAAGTGCTCTTCCTGTTGGTGTCCTCCTTGCGTTCCGGCTATGTGCCCGCGGATGGATTTCGAGATCGCCTCTCTGACCCTGCGCGCGCTGCGCCGCGTGTTGCGCGCGACAGAGATTGGCAGTCGCCAACTGGCAACGGCAACCGGACTGACGCCGTCTCAGTTGCTGGTCTTGCGCGAGATCGATATGCGCGGTTCAGCGACCCCCGGCACAATCGCGCAGGCGCTCCAGTTTAGCCAGGCAACGATCACAGCCATTGTCGATCGGCTGGAAGCACTTGGTTTCGTTCAGCGCGAGCGCAGTAAAAGGGACAAACGCCAGTTCCATCTGAGCACCCTGCCGAGCGGCAAGGCTGCCCTGGCCGACGCGCCCGACCCGTTGCAGATGATCTTCACTGAGCGTTTCATGGCATTGCCGTCATGGGAACAGGCCATGATTCTGGCGGCGGTCGAGCGCCTTGCCACGCTGATGGACGCCCAGGATATCGATGCAGCGCCCTTGCTCGACAGCGGGCAAATCGACCGCTCGACACCCGTTTAACTACGGGTGGTTAAGCACTCCCACCAAACATTGAAGTATAAGAACTCGCCCTGGCCTTGCTATCGCAACAGGAAGCAAGGGCAGATTCAACGGGCTGGCGCCACCGCCCGCGACGCGTCTGTCGATCGGACAGGATTGTTACGCTATGTTGATCCGGTCGAATTGGGCGCTTCGAAGGCTTGCTGCCGACTTGCGATCTCGTCTCACTGGCAGGCTGACTGCTCTATGTCCTTGATCACACCTTCGAAACGGCCGGACCTGTTTGCATGAGCGAGAATGAAAATGGTGAGGATGGTGAGTTTCGAGTGGCCCACATTTGGCGGAAAATCGCGTATTTGCAGCCATCTCGGTCAAAAGCTGGTGAGTTTCCAGTCTGATGGAACAGCATTACCACAGGGGCCAAAATCACTGCAAATAGTTGAAATTATTAAGAGATTTTGGCGCACCCGACAGGATTCGAACCTGTGACCTTCGCCTTCGGAGGGCGACACTCTATCCAGCTGAGCTACGGGTGCTGAGGGCTTGAAGCCGTAAAACTAGTGCCGATGCACGTCAATCCGCGATCAATCTCGGCCGTCCGATCGCGGTGAGTTTTTGGTGAGTTTTTTCGTCCGTCCTTTCTTGGGCCTTCCTAAGTAACCGGATTTCCTGTATAAAAACACTGCTCTCGCGTTGGACGTGAGCCTTCGGAGGGCGACACTCTATCCAGCTGAGCTACGGGTGCTTCCTGATTGGCCCCTAGCCGCAGGCGCAAATCGGGTCAACGGATTCGGTGCCGCCGCTCATCGCAATCCGGTTGGCAGGGGTTCGCGGATGAGCGCGCTGGATAAGCGTCTCCGCCGCTCTCATCCCGTCGTGCCCGTCCGGAAGACGGTGTCCGAGAGGGGCGGCGTCTCGCGCAGCAGGTCGTCCAGCAATTGCGGCGTGTGGAACAGATATCCCTGCCCAGTCCGCAGCCCGATCTGCGCCATCAGATAGAGTTGTTCCTCGACGGTCTCGACCCCTTCGGCGATGACGGAGATGCCGAGCGCCGTTCCCATGGATTTGATGGCCCGCAGGATGCTCTGGTTGCGCGGCCGCTGGTGGATCGCCGAGATCAGCGAGCGGTCGATCTTCAACTCGTCCACCGTCAGATCGGCGATCGTCGAAAGCGACGAATAGCCCGTGATCTGCCCCCTTCTGAGTGGTCCAAAATTGATGATATTTTGGATGACGAAGGAGATATGGAATGCCGAGCAAGAAGCATCGCCCGGAAGAGATTAT
>PHEM01000305.1 GCA_002842935.1 Alphaproteobacteria bacterium HGW-Alphaproteobacteria-13
CGCATGCCGAACCCGGCGCGACGTCGCGGCAGATGGTGCGGTCGGGGCTGGGCGGCACGGGGACGGGCACCTATCTGGGCAAGGGCGCGGTGGCGCGCGGCGCGCAGGCGACCGACAGCGAGCAGGATGTGAAGGCGATGCTGCTCGATCGCAGCGCGACCGCCAACGCCAAGCCCGAACTGGAAATCTTCGCCGACGATGTGAAATGCGCGCACGGCTGCGCGATCGGTGAACTGGATGCGCAGGCGCTGTTCTATCTCCAGTCGCGCGGGATGCCACCCGCCGAGGCGAAGAAGATCCTGCTGCAAGCCTTTGTCGCCGGGGTGTTCGACGGCGCGGAGGATGCAGCGCGCTTGCAGGAGCTGGCGCTGGCGAAATTGGGGGAATTGGTGTGAGCGGCGTGCGCACCGATCCTCCCCGGAACGGGGAGGTGGCAGCCGGAACGGCTGACGGAGGGGTCGAAACCTCTCGCCATGACGCGCCGTCCCGACCCCTCCACCATCCTGCGGATGGTCCCCCTCCCCGTTCCGGGGAGGATTTGCGCGGGGACTTCCCCGGTCTCACCCCCGGCTGGCACTATCTCGACACCGCCGCGACGGCGCAGAAGCCGCAGGCCGTGATCGACGCCTGCACGCGGGCGATGGGCCGCGACTATGCGACCGTGCATCGCGGCGTCTATGCGCGCTCGGCCGACATGACGCTGGCCTATGAAGCGGCGCGGCGGCGGATCGCGGCGTTCATCGGCGGGTGCGAGGAACAATGCGTGTTCGTGCGCGGCGCGACCGAGGCGATCAACCTCGTCGCCTATAGCCACCCGCGCAAGGGCCGCGTGCTGCTGTCGCTGCTGGAGCATCACAGCAATATCGTGCCGTGGCAGCTTGCGGGGTGGGAGATCGATGTCTGTCCGCTGACCGCCGACGGGCGCATCGACTTGGACGCGGCCGAGCGCATGTTAACGCCCGATCACAGCATGGTCGCGCTCGCCCATGTCTCGAACGTGCTCGGCAGCCCGCTCGACGTCCCGCGCGCGGCGGAGCTGGCGCACCGCGTCAGCGCGGAACTGCTGATCGACGGCTGTCAGGCCGTGCCGCGCCTGCCCGTCGATGTCGCGGCGCTGGGCTGCGACTATTATGTGTTTTCGGGGCACAAGCTGTACGGACCGACCGGCATCGGCGTGCTGTGGAGCGACAAGCTCGATGCGCTGCCGCCGTGGCAGGGCGGCGGGTCGATGATCGACCGCGTGACGTTCGAACGCACCACCTACGCCCCTGCCCCGACGCGCTTCGAGGCCGGGACGCCTGCGATCGTCGAAGCACTGGGGCTGGCGGCGGCGGCCGACTATGTCGCGGGCATCGGCGTCGCGGCGATCCACGCGCATGAATGCGCGCTGGTCGCCCGGCTGCGCGAGCAACTGGCGCGCCGGAACAGCATTGCGCTGTTCGGCCCGGACGACAGCGCCGGGATCGTCAGCTTCGCCATGGCGGGGGTGCATCCGCACGACATCGGCACCATATTGGACGAAAGCGGCGTCGCGATCCGCGCGGGGCATCATTGCGCGCAGCCGCTGATGGAGCATCTGGGCGTGCCCGCGACGGCCCGCGCCAGCTTTGGACTTTACAGCAACGACGACGATGTGGCGGCGCTGATCGACGGTCTCGCCCGTGTCGAAAGGATTTTCGGATGAGCGAGGACCGCATGTTCAAGGTCGAGGAAGTGGAAAGCGTGCCGCCGCCGCCCAAGGCGCGCGTCGAGGATACCGAAACCGCGCCGCAGAAGCTGGAGCGCAAGCGCGACTATCTGGAGGGTTTCCTGGCCGCGAAACCGGCGGACGTCGATCCGCACGGCGTCGGCGGCGACCTTTACGAAGCGGTGGTCATGGCGCTGAAGGATATTTACGATCCGGAAATTCCGGTGAATATCTATGACCTTGGCCTAATCTATAATGTGGAGATCGACGAAGGCCATGTGCTGATCACCATGACGCTGACCACGCCGCACTGCCCCGTCGCCGAATCGATGCCCGGCGAAGTCGAAATGCGCGTCGGCGCGGTGCCGGGCGTCGGCGACGCCGAAGTCAATCTGGTCTGGGATCCGCCGTGGAGTCCCGCGAACATGAGCGACGAGGCACGGCTGGAACTGGGGATGCTGTGAGGGGTTTGGGAGAAATGGACATGACCGACACCAGAACCCGCGCGCGGCCCGCCGCCGTGATACTGACTCCCGGCGCAGAGGCGCGCGTCGCCGCGCTGATGGCCGCCGCCCCCGAAGGCGCGATCGGCGTGCGGCTGTCCACGCCGCGCCGCGGCTGCTCCGGCCTTGCCTATTCGGTCGACTATGTGACCGAGGAGCAGAAGTTCGACGAGAAGATCGAAACGCCCGGCGGCACCTTCTATATCGACGGGGCGTCGGTGCTCTATCTGATCGGCAGCGTGATGGACTGGGTCGAGGATGATTTCGCCGCTGGCTTCGTCTTCAACAATCCCAACGCCAAGGGCGCGTGCGGGTGCGGGGAAAGTTTCACGGTTTAGCGGCACGCCAGTTCAGATTGATCCGTTTGTCCTGAGGAGCCATTGAGCTTGTCGAAATGGCGTCTCGAAGGACGCGAGCGCCGCGCCAGCGTCCTTCGAGACGGGTCTTCGACAAGCTCAGCCCCTCCTCAGGACGAACGGTCTTTTATATCCGCTCCAGCAATTCACCCCTTACCGGCACACCGTCCAGCCCGCCGTGCGCACCGCCATGTCGATGTGGAAATGATCGGCGTGCGCCGCATTATAGTCGGGCGACAGCAGGGTCCCGAACAGGCCGCAGGACCGGTCGCGCACGTCGCGCAGGAACGCCCCCTTCGCGCCCGTGTCGGACCAATGATCGAGCAGCGAAACGCGCGTGCCGTCGGCGAGGATGAAGGCCGAAATGTCGATCGCATTGGCGGTCGAATGCTCGCTTTGCGCCCCCTGCCCCGCGATGCGGCGGCAATTATAGCTGCCGAGATTGTCGAGCCGCGCGACTCTCTGCCCGAAATGGCGCCGGGCCAGCGGCTGGACGATGTCGCGGTCCCACAGCAGCAGCGCCGCCGTCACCGCGCAGCCGGGCGCGGCGGCGGCAGGCGACAGCACGGGCAGCCGCCCGCCTTGCGCCACTATCATACGCTGGCTCGCGCGGCACACGCCCTCGCCCACCACGGGCCGCCGTTCATAGCGCGCGCCCGCGCGGTCGAACGCGGCGAAGCAGGCGGCATCGTCGCGGACCAGCGCCGTCAGCTTGCGATGCGTCGCCCAGCCCTGCGGATGCGCGAGTTCGAAGCGCGCATAGGGATTATGCTGAGGATGCGCGCGCAGCCACTCGGCGGCGCGAACAAGCGCGAACGTCAGCAGCACGGCGGCGGCGAACCACAACAGATAGGGGCGGACAGTCCTCACGCCGCACGGGATGCGGCATCGCGCCGCGACCGGCAAGCCGCGGCCCGGCTCCATTCACCGCCAATTCAACTCGACTCGTGCATTTCCGGTCCATGTTCAGGCGGCTCCATCCGTGGGGGCCGGTGAAGGACCATGATATGTCCATCCGTTTCCAGCGTCCGCTTTCCCTTGCGCTCGGCGTACTCGCGGCCACGGCCCTGGGGGGCTGTTATTCCGGCGGGGTGAACGGCGCAGGCTATGCCTCGTCGGCCTATGCGTGCGAGACGCGCTATGGGTCCGGCTATTATGACGCCTATGATCCCTATGCCTATGACGACGGCTATGGCTATGACTGCTATGACGGCGCGGACTATGGCCGCGGTTTCGTCCAGATCGGGTTCGGCGGCGGCTGGTACGACGATTATTATTATCCCGGTTACGGGACGTGGATGTTCGACAGCTATCGCAACCGCTATCCGCTCAGCGGCCATTATCTGAATTATTGGGGCGGCCGCCGCGCGTGGTGGGTGCATCGCCAGGATCGGCCAGGCAGCGGCGGCGGCAAGAAGAACTGGAAGGATCGCAACGACCGGCCGACCACTCCGCCCGTGACGACGGCTCCGGTCCGGCCGGACCGCACGCCCGGCGCGGTACGCCCGCGACCGCCCGTGACGGGCGAGGCAGCCCCCGCGCGGCCGCGAACCGGCGACCGCGATGGACGCGGCGGCTGGAACCGCGGCGATC
>PHEM01000306.1 GCA_002842935.1 Alphaproteobacteria bacterium HGW-Alphaproteobacteria-13
ACGGGTCGGCGACGGCACACGCTGCAGCGCATATGTTCCATGACATCCGCCGGTCGGCTGTCCCAACGGTGCAGCGTGAACCAGCGCCATAGAACGCCGCCGTCCACAACACCGCGATGATCGCAGAATCCGCACCGAACAGCCACGTTCGAGCGTTTTCGCCTGATCTCTTCGAGTGTTTCAAAGCTTCCAGCCACGGACCCGCCATAGGATCATAGCGGCCGCGCGCAATATCTCGCGTGCCGCGACCAACCTGGCGCACCGCGGGCGCGCCAAAGCTTGAAGGGGAGGGGGAAGGGAGGGGGCGAGGCCCCCTGGGAGTAAGCCCATGAACCGGGTCTCGGTTGTCACCGGAGATTCATCATGCAGAACCAGCAAATTCCCTTCAGCAAACTTCGCCTCTCGCCGGCCAATGTGCGAAAATCGTTTACGGAAGCCGGTATCGACGCGCTCGCGGTCTCGATCGACGCATATGGCCTTCTGCAGCCCATCATCGTCAGCCCGGCTACCGACAAGAAATCGATCTTCGATGTCCACGCTGGCGGCCGACGCTGGCGCGCTATCGCAAAGCTCATCGAAAGTGGCCAACTGCCAAAGAACACCATGGTTGATACCCGTGTGTGCAATGACGAAAAAGCGGCGCTCGCTGAAGAAATCAGTTTGGCCGAAAACCTCATCCGTGAAGCCATGTCGCCCGCCGATGAATGCCGTGGTTACCGCGCCGCCCTGGACAAGGGCGAAACCGAGGAAGACGTCGCGCGCCGTCTGGGGGTCACCGTTCGTCACGTTCAGGGGCGCCTTCGTCTGGCTGATCTCGCAGAACCGATTTTCAATGCCCTTGCCGAAGGCAAGATCACCCTCGACGTCGCTAAGGCATATGGCAGCTCCTCCGATGTCGATGTACAGCTTGCCGCCTGGAACAATTTCAATGGCAGCTGGCAGGGCGACCAGCCCCACACAATCCGGCGTTATGTCACAGACAGCGCGGTCGAGGCGACCAGCGCTGTAGCGCAGCTTGTCGGCGAAGCAGACTATCTGGCTGCCGGTGGACGCATTGAGCGGGACCTGTTCGCTGGCGACGGCGAGGGCCAGTGGCTTGACCGTCCGATTGCAGAAGAACTCGCGCGAGCGAAACTCGAACAAGTTGCAGCTGAACTCATGCAGCTCGGCACCCTTGGATGGGTTCGTGTCGTCCTCGCCCAGCATGTTCCCCACAGCGAGACCGAAGGCCTCCACGATTATTATATTCGACGCGGTGAACTGAGCGATGACAATCAGGCCCGCATGACGGAGATCGAAGAGCGTTTGCAAGCGATCGAGGAAGAGCTCGAGGATGCAACCGAACAGGATGTTGTATCGCGCCTCGAAGCTGAGAATGAAGCACTCGATGCCGAGCATACCGAGATCGACAAACGCAGCTACGTCATCCCGGAAGACGAACGGCCAAATGTTGGCACGTTCATCGTACTCGCCAGCGACGGGACGCCGAAGGTTTCGCACCGCTACTTTTCAACGGCCGCGCCGAAACGCGAAAAGCGCGCCGCCACGGTTACCGAGGACGGCGCCGAACCGGCGGCAATCGAAAACGTATTTCCCCGGTCGCTCGAAGAGCAGCTCGCCAAGGAACGTCGCGACGTCCTGGCGCTGCACGTCGCACAAGATCCCGGCCTCGCACTCGACCTCACCATCTTTCGCCTGGCGCGGAAATTTACGGGGCACGCCGCTTACAACGACACAGGCGTCATGGTGACCATCGGGGAACTCTTCGACCCCGCCGGTTTCTCCGTTGCGCATACGACCGCTGCGCAGGACGGTCTTGAGGCACTCCGTTCCGGTCTTCCCTGCGACTGGGCCGCGCTCGACAACAGCTTCGATGCCTTCTTGGCGTTCCGCGAACTCGACGAAGCAGATAAGGCCGCGTGGCTCGCCTTTGCCGTCAGCCAGAGCCTTCAGGCAAGCCTGGCCACTGGCGGTCGGAAAAACTGCTTCCAGACCAAGCTTGGGGCGCTGCTCGAGATCGAGACAGCCGATCATTGGCGGCCGAGCGCGGAATCCTTCTTCGACAAAATCCGCAAACCGCAGATTCTCTCGATCCTTGGCAAGCTCGATCCGGAGCTTCCAGGCCGTTACGCGAGCGAAAAGAAGGGGGCACTATCGTCCGCCGCGGCAAAGCTCTGCGCTGGCGAAACGATTGCCACGCCCGAGGTGAAGGAGCGGGCGCTGAGCTGGATCCCGGAGACAATGCAATTTCGTTCCGCAGCAACGCCGAACGAACCTGAAGCGCCGCCGGTCGACGATGACAGCACTGAAGAACAACCGGCGATCGACGATGACGGCGACGCACAGGCCGACGACCTCGACCCCGGAGTGAACGACGTCGCTCAGCACGAAAACGCTTTGGCAGAGGCCGCCTGACGTCTCCACGACGGCGCGGAAGCAAGGGTCTCGGCTTCCAGTCGGAAACCTGCCTCCGCGCCGCTCTCGATCCTCTGAAATTTCATTAAAGGAGTCAATAAGATGGCTGATCGCGTAGCCGCGTCCATCACAATCGGCGGGTCCGTTACCGGAGCCGATTTCATCACGCTCTGCCGCCTCATTGCAGCCGAGGATTTATCTGTTGAAGAGGATGGAGATCCCTTCTCGCCCGCAGACTGGACTGACGGCGAACCGCTGCAGCTTTTCGACCACCAGGCGATCGGCGGCAAGTTCGAAGCCCTTGAAGCTTGGTGCGTCCAACGCAGCCTTCCCTTCGTGCGTTGGTGTGCCGGTTATCCGGGAGGCTGGGAACCCGAACGCGTCGTCTTCACCGGAACGGGAGCGATCGAGACCTACCCGGCAACTGAACGTGGCAACGCCATAGCCACCCGCGACACCCTCAATCTGCATGAGAACCTCGCCACGCTGCGCGCATGGTTCGACGCGGCCCACTTCGAGATTCCTCCGCTGGATATCCTCGCCGACGTTGGACCAACGATCTCGAACATCACCCGCGCAAGCGCGGGACAGGAGGAAAGCGGGGGAGGGAGAGGGGAGCATTGCTCGCAGCTTGAGAAAGGATCCGCTCAATGAAACCCCGTCACGATATCTACAGCAGCATCACGGCCCAGCTCGTCGCCGCGATCGAGGCCGGCGCCGGTGAGTGGCGAATGCCATGGCATCACCGCGGCGCGCCGGTCATGAGGCCCCGAAGCGCAGCGGGACGCGCCTACAGCGGAATCAATCGCCTCGTATTATGGGCTTCCGCTGAAGCGCGCGGTTTCGAGTCCGGAACGTGGGCGACATTTCAGCAGTGGAAGTCGCTCGATGCCCGGGTCCGCAAAGGTGAAACCGGAACCCATGTCATCCTGTGGAAGCGCCAGGAGCGAGACGAAACAGCTACCGCAGAAGACACTGATCGTGGCGGCCGCTTCTTTGCTCGCAGCTTCGTGGTCTTCAATCGCAGCCAGGTCGACGGCGCTGACGATGAGAAGGAAGATGTTCCCCCGCCGATGTCCGAGCGAATTGCCGATGCCAAGGCTTTCCTCGAGCACGCCGGCGTTCCGGTGACGTTCGGTCTCCACGATGCCTATTATCGCCCCGACGAAGACCGGATCTATATGCCGGCACGTTCGGCCTTCGACAGCGACGAAGCGATGATCGCAACCGAAGGTCATGAGCTGGTGCACGCAACGGGCCATGCAAGCAGGCTCGCCCGCGACACGTTGCGCGATTATCACAAAGAACGTGCAATCCGTGCCCGGGAAGAGCTTGTCGCGGAAATCGGCGCCAGCTTCCTGATGGCCGATCTTGGGCTCGCCTATTCCCCGAGGCCCGATCACGCGGCCTATGTCGCGAGCTGGTTGAAAGCCCTCGAAAACGACCCGCGCGCAATCTTTCGCGCAGCCGCCGCCGCGCAAGCTGCAACCGACTGGATCCATTCTGCCGTCGGCGCAGGCACCGCGGTCGCGGATCCTCTGCCGCTCGCGGCGTGAGGTGCATCATGGACAATGTTCAGCGCCACCGCCTCCTCATCCTCGCTTGCTCGGCAACGAAACGAAGCCGACCGGGCTCGATTCCTGCCGTCGATCGCTACGACGGACCACTTTGGCAGACCCTCCGCGCGATCGGGCCCGATCGGCAGGACACGAAAGT
>PHEM01000307.1 GCA_002842935.1 Alphaproteobacteria bacterium HGW-Alphaproteobacteria-13
CATCAAGGAAGGCCTTTGCCCGCGCGATCACCGCCGCGCCGCGATCCGCGTCATAGCCGCCGGGCTTCGCAGGCGGCGCGTCGAGCGCGTCAGTGCCATAGAAGGCGTCGTAAAGGCTGCCCCAGCGCGCATTGGCGGCGTTGAGCGCGAAGCGCGCGTTCAATGCGGGAACGACGAGCTGCGGCCCGGCCATCGTCGCGATCTCGGGGTCGACGTTCGCGGTGCCGACCTGGAAGGGCGCGGGTTCGGGAACCAGATAGCCGATCTCGCGCAGAAAGGCCTGATAGGCGGCGGGATCGTGGGCCTGCTCCCCCCCCAATTGATTGGCCCGCGCTTGGTGCCACGCATCGATCTTTGCCTGCAAATCCTCGCGCTTCGCCAGCAGCGCCGCATTTTCCGGCGCGAACTTGCCGAGCAGCGCCGCGAAATCGGCCCAGAAACGGTCCTTGTCCAGCCCCGTGCCGGGAAGCGCCTTCGCTTCGACGAAATCGACGAGACGGGAATCGACGGACAGGCCGTGGCGGTCGAGGAAATCAGTCATGTCTAGTCACCCTTTGGTCAGCGCGAGCGCGCAAATGAATCCGGGGAGGAAAGGGATCGCCGCCCTATGGCGCGCGATGCAACGAAAGACAAGGTTCTTACCCTCATCGTCACCCCGGACTTGATCCGGGGTCCCGCTTGGCAACGTGAGAAAGCGGGACCCCGGATCAAGTCCGGGGTGACGAGGCGAGTATATCACCGCTCACGCGCAGGGGGTGCCAAAGCTGTGTTTCAATCGCTATAGCTTTTCCATGGCCGCCCTGTCCGCCACCGAAACGACCACCCTCGAACACGCCGGCGCGGCGCCGATGCTGGCGCAGGTCGAGGCATGGGCGGCCGTGAACAGCGGCACGGGCAATCTGGGCGGGCTGAAGGTCATGGCGGGGCTGCTCGCCGACGCCTTTGCCGCCTTGCCGGGCGAGGTGCGGCTCGTCCCGCCCGATCCCGTCGAAAGCGTCGATGCGGCGGGCACGGTCCATATGATCCAGCGCGGCGACCATCTGCATGTCCGCGTGCGTCCCGATGCGCCCGTGCAGCTGCTGCTGACGGGCCATATGGACACGGTGTTCGCCGCCGACCATCCGTTCCAAACGCTCGCATGGCGCGAGCCGGGGGTGCTGAACGGGCCGGGCACCGCCGACATGAAGGGCGGGATCGCGGTCCTCCTCGCCGCGCTGCGCGCGCTGGAAACCGCGCCGGTCGCGCCGCGCATCGGCTATGACGTGATGATCAACAGCGACGAGGAGACGGGCAGCCACGCCTCCGCCGCGCTGATCGCCGCGCTGGCCCGGGACAAGACCGCCGCGCTGACCTATGAACCCGCCTTGCCCGACGGCACGCTGGCGGGGGCGCGGCCGGGCAGCGGCAATTTCGCGATCATCGTCCACGGCCGCGCGGCGCACGCCGGGCGCAATCCGCAAGACGGGCGCAACGCCCTGCTCGCCGCCGCCGACCTTGCGCTGCGGCTGAGCGCGCTCCAATCCGACGCGCTGACCGTCAACCCGGCAAAGATCGACGGCGGGGGACCGAACAATATCGTTCCCGACCAGGCGATATTGCGCGTCAACATGCGCCCCGCGACGGCGGAGGCGATGACCGCGGCCGAAGCGGCGATGCGCGCGGCCGTCGCCGCGATCGCGCGCGAGCATGACGTGCATTGCCATCTCCACGGCGGCTTCAATCGCCCGCCCAAGCCGCTCGACGAGGGCGCGGCGCGCCTTTTCGCGCTGGTACGGGACTGCGGCGCGGCGCTGGGCCTGCCGATCGGCTGGAAAGCGACGGGGGGCGTGTGCGACGGCAACAATATCGCCGCCTGCGGCGTTCCCGTGGTCGACACCATGGGTCCGCGCGGCGGCGCCATTCATTCGCCGGACGAGTTTCTGATCGTCGACAGCCTCGCCGAACGGGCGAAGCTGTCGGCGCTCGCCATGATGCGGATGGCGGAAGGGGGCAGCCTGTGACCTATGTGATCCGGGCCGCGCGGCCCACCGACCTGAAAAGCCTGTACGACATGGCGAAGCTGACGGGCGGCGGCTTCACCAACCTGCCCCCCGACCGCCAGGCCCTGCGCGCGCGGCTCGAACGCGCGGAAGCCGCCTTCGCCAGCGAGCGCGAATATCCGTCGGACGAGCTTTATGTGCTGGTGCTGGAGGATGTGGACAGCGGCGAAGTGCGCGGCACCTGCCAGATCTTCGCACAAGTCGGACAGCGCTGGCCCTTCTACAGCTATCGCATCGGCACCGACAGCAAGCATAGCGAACAGCTCGGCCGCACCTTTCACGCGCAGATATTGATGCTCAGCAACGACCTCAACGGATCGAGCGAAGTCGGCGGGCTGTTCCTGCACCCGGCGGCGCGCGCGGGCGGGCTGGGGCTGCTGCTCGCCCGGTCGCGCTATCTGTTCATCGCCCGCCACCGCGCGCGCTTCGCCGACCGCATCCTCGCCGAATTGCGCGGCGTGATCGACGAAGCGGGCGGCTCGCCCTTCTGGGACGGCGTCGCGGGCAAATTCTTCGGCATGAGCTTTCAGGAGGCCGACCAGTTCAACGCCATCCACGGCAACCAGTTCATCGCCGACCTGATGCCCAAGCATCCCGTCTATATCGCCATGCTGCCTGACAGCGCGCGCAGCGTCATCGGCGTCCCGCACCCCAGCGGCCGGGCGGCGATGCGGATGCTGGAGAATGAAGGCTTTGCGTTCGAAAACTATATCGACATCTTCGACGGCGGCCCGACGATGACCGCGCGCATGGACAATGTCGCAAGCGTCGCGGGCGCGCGGCATATCGACGTGACGGGCCTTGGCGAAGACGGCGAGGAAGCCCTGATCGCCGCGGGCCGCCTCGCCGCTTTCCGCTGCTGCTTCGGCACGGTCGGCGCGGACGGGACGATCGACGAGCAGGCGGCGCGGATATTGGGTGTCGGCGTCGGCGACAGGGTCAGTTGGGTGGCGCGCTAACGATGCTCACCGAAATCAATTTCGACGGCATCGTCGGGCCGACACACAATTATGCGGGGCTGAGCCGCGGCAACATCGCCTCGGCCAGCCATGCCGGGAACGTCTCGCAGCCGCGCGCCGCCGCGCTGCAAGGCATCGCCAAGATGCGCCACAATCTGGCGCTCGGGCTTCGCCAGGGCTTTTTCGTGCCGCTGGACCGCCCCGACGCGGCGTGGCTCGCGATGCTGGGAACGACGCCGGAGACGGCCGAGCCGCATCTGCGCGCACAGGCCTGGTCGGCCTCGGCGATGTGGGCGGCCAATGCCGCGACCGTCTCGCCCGCGCCCGACAGCGCCGACGGCAAATGCCATCTGACCGTCGCCAACCTCGTCACCATGCCGCATCGCAGCCACGAAGCACCGGGCACGCTGGCGCAGCTCCGCCTCGCCTTCGCAAATCCCTCTTTCGCGGTCCATGCGCCCATCCCCGCGCCGTTCGGCGACGAAGGCGCGGCCAACCACATGCGGCTCTGTCCGGCGCACAATGCGCCGGGCGTCGAGATTTTCGTCTATGGCGCCGGCGGCGGACGTTTCCCTGCGCGCCAGCATCTCGACGCGTCGAAGGCAGTGGCGCGGCGGCATAAGCTCGATCCCGCGCGCACGCTCTTCCTGCGCCAGTCGGACACGGCCATCGCAGGCGGCGCCTTTCACAACGACGTCGTCGCGGTGGCGAACGAGCATGTGCTGTTCACGCACGAGACCGCCTTTCACGACCGCGACGCCGCCCACGCCGAAATCCGCGCCGCCTTTCCCGAGGTCGAAATCGTCGAGGTTCCGGAAAGCGCCGTCAGCCTGCCCGACGCGATCCGGTCCTATCTGTTCAACGCGCAGCTCGTCAGCCTGCCGGACGGCGCAGGCATGGGCCTGATCCTGCCGACCGAAGCGCAGGAGGTGCCTGCCGTGCGGACATGGCTGGAGGCTATGGTCGCGGGCAATGGGCCGATCCGGCGGCTGTTTCCCGTCGATGTGCGCCAGTCGATGGCGAACGGGGGCGGTCCCGCCTGCCTGCGGCTGCGCGTCGTCGCGGAACCCGCCGCCGTGGACGCGCGTTTCATCGCCGACGAAGCAAAGCTCGACCGCATCGC
>PHEM01000308.1 GCA_002842935.1 Alphaproteobacteria bacterium HGW-Alphaproteobacteria-13
TCGGGTTCCAATGCGGAGAAGCTCAATGCGTTTCGCGACAGCCTCGGCGGCGATCATGTCGCGCTGCCGTGCGATCTTGGTGACGCGGCGGCGGTCGATGCGCTGGTGCCTGCGGCGGCCGAGGCGCTGGGCGGGCGGCTCGATATCCTCGTCAACAATGCGGGCGTGACGCGCGACAACCTGATCCTGCGCATGAAGGACGAGGAATGGGCAGACGTGATCCGCATCAATCTGGAGGCCAATTTCCGCCTCGCGCGCGCGGCGGCCAAGGTGATGATGAAGGCGCGCTTCGGCCGCATCGTGTCGATCACCAGCGTCGTCGGCGCGACCGGCAATCCGGGGCAGGCCAATTATGCGGCGTCGAAGGCGGGCGTCACGGGCATGACCAAGGCGCTGGCGCAGGAACTGGCGAGCCGGGGCGTCACCGTCAACTGCGTCGCGCCGGGCTTCATCGCCACCGCGATGACCGATGTCCTGCCCGACGCACAGAAAGAGGCGCTCAACCAGCGCATCCCCGCCGGGCGGATGGGCGAGGGCAGCGACATCGCCGCCGCCGTCGTCTATCTGGCGTCGAAAGAGGCGGGCTATGTCACGGGGCAGACCATCCACGTCAACGGCGGCATGGCGATGCTGTCCTGACGTCCGGGCGTGATGATCTTTGAATGATAGAGCCGTGTACTCCCGCGAAGGCGGGAGTCCATCTCCTGTCGGCGCGATGTGGAACCGGCAGGAGATGGGTCCCCGCCTTCGCGGGGACACACAAGGGTTTCATTCAAAATCGATCACGTTTTTGGGTCCATACGCCCATAATGAAAAGCCCGCACAGCCGAACTGCGCGGGTTTTCCAATATTTTGATGTGAATCAGTAACTATTTTCGAACTCGTCGATTTCACGTTCCGCTTCATCGACCGCCCGGCCATAACGTTCCTGAATTTTTCCGGCCAGAATCTTGCGGCTGCCATTGATCTGGTCGAGTTCGTCGTTGGTCAGTTCGCCCCATTTCTTTTGGACATGGCCCTTGACCTGTTCCCAATTCCCTTTCAACGTATCGCTGTTCATGTCGGTTACTCCAATTGACGATATGGGAGCAACGCGGCACGATCGGAAATGTTCCTGCCCCCCTAAAAACTGGCGCGCGCCGTGACGCGGATGTCGCGGCCCGTCAGCGGCACATAGTCCTTCGTGAAGCTGGCGTGGCGCCGTGCCTCGACGTCGAAGATATTGTTCGCCGCAAGGCTGAGCGTCAGATTCTTCGCCTCCGGCAAGGGGCGCCAGCTGATCGAGGCGTTGACCAGCGTGAAGCCCTTGGTCGCCGTCTCGAACGGCGCGATGCGGGTCTGGTCGTCGGTCCATTCGACTTCGGCCCGCGCATCGATGCGTTCGCCCTGCGCCTCCAGGCCGCCCAGCACGCGCAGCGCCGGGATGCGCGGCACATATTGACCGCCCTTGATCTTCGCGCGCGTCATGTCGGCGGTGACGTCGCCGACGATGTTGAAGCCGCCGATCTGCGCGAGCCGCGCGCTCGCTTCGGCCTCGAAGCCCCAGACGCGGGCGTCGCGCTGATAATATTGGAAGACGGGTAGTTCGTCCTCTTCATCCCCGGTCGCGTTGGAGAAGATGAAATCGTCGAACCAGTTGTAATAGGCGGCCAGCGTCAGGTTGATGGCGTCGCTTTGAATGCGCAGCGACGCTTCCGTGCCCCAGCTTGCCTCGCGGCGCAGGCCGGGATTTCCGACCTCGAACGACTGGGTCGCGATATGCGGTCCGTTCGAGAATAGTTCCTCCGCCGACGGCGCGCGCACGGCGCGGGCGCCCGACACGCCGATCTTCACGCCCTCGGCCAGATCGTAACTGGCGCCGAGCGCGCCGGAAAATGTGTCGAAGCCGCGCGCGATGCCCAGCATCGGCGCACGCACGTTCGTCGTCTCGAACCGCGCGGCCGCCTCCAGGCCCAGCGGTCCGGTGTGCCATTCCTGCAAGGTGAAGAGCGCGAACTGGTCGGTCAGGTTGCGCGGCACGAAGGCCTCCGCGCCGACCGCGTCGAAATCGCGGTGGCTGTATTGCACGCCGCTGGCGCCGCGCCAGCCGCCGCGGTCGGCCTGCGCCAGCTCCAGCCGCCCTTCGACGCCGCGATTGGTGAAGACGGTGCCGACTTCGCCGCCTTCATATTCGGTGTGCTTGTAATCGGCATAGCCCGCGCGCAGGCGCAGCTTGTCGAAGAAGCCGCCGCCCATCTCGACCTCGCCGCGCAGGTCGGCGCGCCATTGCTGAAGGCCGATCGTCACGGGACCCTCGCCATGCTCGTGGCCATGGCCGTCCTCGTCCTCATCATGCTCGTCTTCGTCATGATCGTGGTGCGAGGTGTCGGGGCGGCTGGGGACGCCATATTTGCTGTCGAAATAGCTGACCGAAATGCCAAGCTGTCCGCCGTCGTTGATCAGCGACAGGCCGCCCGCGGCGGTCCATGTCTCGCTGGCCGTGTCGGCGATCTTGCCGCGCGCGTTGGCGGCTGCCGTCAGTTCCGCCGCTTCGTCGGCATGGCCGTCCTCGACGGCATGTTCGGCAAGGTGGAGCAGGTCGTGGCGGATGCCGGGCGCATTGACATAGCCGCCGGTGCGCGCGTCGCCGGACTTGCGCCAGCTGGCATCGACATGGGCGACGATCTGCGGCCCGATCGCGACATCGGCCGACGCGCCCGCATTGCGGTCGTTCGCGGCCGTGGCATAGCCGCCGATGGCGTCGATATGGACATGGTCGGAGGGCATGCGGCGCGGGATGCGGCGGTCGAACAGGTTGACCGCGCCGCCGATCGCCTGGCTGCCGAACAGCAGCACGGCGGGACCGCGCAATATCTCGATGCGCTCGACGGTCAGCGGGTCGATCGTCACGGCATGGTCGGCCGAGGTGTTCGACACGTCGATCGACCCGATGCCGTCGGTCAGCACGCGCACGCGCTCGCCCGAAAAGCCGCGCAGCACGGGGCGCGATGCGCCGGGGGCGAAACTGGTCGCCGACACGCCCGGCTGGCGCGTCAGCGTGTCGCCGATCTGGCCGCGAATGTCGCGCGCCAGCTCGTCGCCTTCCAGCACCGACACATTGCCCAATATGTCGAGGCTGCGGACATAGGGCGCGGTGACGACGATCGGGCCGCCGGAGTGGACATCGTCCTCGCTGCCCGTTGTCGAGCGGCCCTGCGCGAAGGCGGGGCTGGCAAGGACGGCGGCAAGGGCAAGGCCGGCGGAGCAGGGAAGGCGCATGGCGGGAATATCCTGTGATGAAAGATGTTGCGCGGATCAGTAATGTTATAATATCACAAAGACAAGCCCCCGTGCGGCGATGTTTTTTTCCGTTCGTCCGTCCGGCGTGGCCGTTCGCCGACAAAGCCCCGCCTTGGCCGCCGCAAGCGAAGCTGTCTTGCGGGGGGCGGGGCGCCGCTCTAGATCAGGGGCATGATGATCGCTGAAACCAGTCTGGACCTGATCGGAAACACGCCCCTCGTGCTGCTCAAGGGGCCGAGTGAGGAAACCGGCTGCGAAATCTGGGGCAAGTGCGAATATGCCAACCCCGGCGGGTCGGTGAAGGACCGCGCCGCGCTCTATATCGTTCGCGATGCGGAGGCGAACGGCAGCTTGGCGCCCGGCGGCACGATCGTCGAGGGGACGGCGGGCAACACCGGCATCGGCCTGGCGCTGGTCGGCAACGCGCTCGGATACCGGACGATCATCGTCATGCCCGACAATCAGAGCGCGGAGAAGATGGCGACGATCCGCGCGCTGGGCGCGGAACTGGTGCTGGTGCCGCCCGCGCCCTTCGCCAATCCGGGCCATTTCGTCCACACCTCGCGCCGCATCGCCGAGGAAACCGACAATGCGATCTGGGCCAACCAGTTCGACAATATCGCCAACCGCAAGGCGCATGTCCACGGCACGGCCGAGGAGATCTGGGCGCAGATGGACGGCCGCATCGACGGCTTCACCTGCGCGGCGGGGACCGGCGGGACCATCGCCGGGACGGGGCTGGGGCTGAAGGCGCATGACGCGGCGATCACCGTCGCGCTGACCGACCCGCACGGCGCGGGCCTTTATAATTATTACAAGCATGGCGA
>PHEM01000309.1 GCA_002842935.1 Alphaproteobacteria bacterium HGW-Alphaproteobacteria-13
CTGGGATAGGATGCGTTCGACACGGCATCGAGATGCGCGATCATGTCCGGCCGCGCACGGTCAAACCCGGCCTTGAGCAGGCTCGACGCAAGGCTGGCGAGCAGCGAGGCGCCCGCCAGCACCAGCGCGCCGCGCCGTCCGCGCCACCGCCAGACAAGCAGCGACAGCAGCGCGACGACGACCCAGCGCGGCATGCCGCCACCGATCCAGCTCACGGCCTGCATGAAGGCGACGAAAGCCGGGCTGCTTTCCCCGATACGAAAGACCAGCGCGTTCGCGATATGTATATCCGCCGCCCGCATCCATCCCGCATCGGTCGCGAGACCGAGCAGGACGGCCGCCAGGATCAGGGTCGCCGCGACGATCGGCAGCGGATGTTTCGCACGAAGCCGCCAGGCCGCCGCACCCATGATCAGATATGCAGCGCCCGTCCGAACGCCGCCAGCACGGCTTCATGCATCGTCTCGCTGATCGTGGGATGCGGGAAGACGGTGGCGATGAAATCGTCCTCAACCAGTTCGGCGGTCTTGCCGATGGTATAGCCCTGGATCATCTCGGTCACTTCGGCGCCGATCATATGCGCGCCGAGCAATTCGCCCGTTTTCGCGTCGAACACCGTCTTGGTGAAGCCTTCCGCCTCGCCCAGCGCGATCGCCTTGCCGTTGCCGATGAACGGAAATGTCCCGGCCTTGACCTCATGACCCAGTTCCTTCGCCTTTGCCTCGGTCAGTCCGACGCTGGCGATCTGCGGGCGGCAATAGGTGCAGCCGGGAATGTTGCGTGCGTCCATCGCGTGCGGGTGGACGTCCTTGTTCCCCAGCGCGGCCGCGATCGCCTCGGCCGCGATCACGCCTTCGTGGCTTGCCTTGTGCGCGAGCCACGGCGGCGCGGTGACATCGCCGATCGCCCAGAGACCCTGCACATTGGTACGGCACAGGCCATCCGTGTCGATATGCCCCCTGGTCGTCTTCACGCCCAGCGCTTCAAGCCCGATATCCTCCGTGTTCGGGACGATGCCGATGGCGACGATCGCATGGCTGTAATCGCCTTGCTGGACCTTGCCGTCCTTGGTCTTGATCTTTGCGGCGACGCCGTTCGCGGTCGCCTTCAGCTCCTCGACGCCCGCGCCGGTCAGGATCGTCATGCCCTGCTTCTTCAGCGCCTTTTCCAGGAAGGCCGATACATCGGCATCCTCGACGGGGACGAGGCGATCCAGCATCTCCACCACCGTCACCTCGGCGCCCATATCCTTGTAGAAGCTCGCAAACTCGATCCCGATCGCGCCCGATCCGATCACCAGCAATTTCTTCGGCATGTCGGGCGGAACGAGCGCGTGGCGATAAGTCCAGATGCGCTTGCCGTCGGCGGGCGCGAACGGCAGGTCGCGCGCGCGCGCGCCGGTCGCGACGATGATGTGCTTCGCGGTCAGCGTCTCGGTGCCCTTGTCGCCCTTCACTTCCAGCTTGCCGGGAGCGACGAGCTTGCCCGTGCCCATATGCACCGCGATCTTGTGCTTCTTCATCAAATGCGTGACGCCCTGATTGAGCTGCTTCGCGACGCCGCGCGAGCGTTTCACCACCGCGTCGATGTCGGCCTCGATCCCCGCCGCCTTCAGCCCATAGCTGCCGGCATTCTGCATATAGTGAAGGATTTCAGCCGAACGCAGCAGCGCCTTGGTCGGAATGCAGCCCCAGTTGAGGCAGATGCCGCCCAGCAGCTCGCGCTCAACGATCGCGGTCTTCAGACCCAGTTGCGCCGCGCGGATCGCCGCGACATAGCCGCCGGGACCGGAACCGAGGACGAGAAGGTCATATTGCTCTGCCATGGGAATCCTTTGCTTTCTCTGGGGCGTCGTCCTCCTTAGCCGCTGGCCGCCCGGGCGCAAGACCGTCGCCGTTTCCGGGGGATTAGCAATGATTTGACGTTCGGCGGTTAGGGTCAAAATCCATGAAGAGCATCCACGATCACGCCCCTGCCGCCCGCCCGCCCGCCGTCGTCGATGCGGCGGCCAACGCCGCCTTCCGCGCGCAGGCGGCGGCGATGGGATACGATCCCGACGACCGCTGGGTCGGCGGCTATGTGCCGGTCGCATGGGAAGAAGCACGGCACTTGATCGCGGCCTATGCGGGCGATGTGACCGGCGCGGCGCTGCTGGAGTTCGGGTGCAATTATGCCGCAACCTCGATCGTCGCGGCGGCGATGGGCGCGCGCGTCACGGGCGTCGATGTCGATGCCGACGCCATCGCCCTTGCCCGCTGCAACGCGGCGCGGCACGGCTTCGCGGACCGCATCGAACTTTGCCATGTCGCCGACACGCGGCGCCTGCCTTTCGATGACGCCAGCTTCGATATCATCCTGTGCATCAGCGTTCTCGAATATGTCGCGCCCGATCACTTGCCCGCCGTCCTCGCCGAACTCGCCCGCGTGCTGAAGCCCGGCGGGCTGATGATCGTGTCGGGCACCGCCAGCCGCCTCGCCCCGCGCGAGGTGCATTCGGGGCGCTGGCTGGTCAATTACTGGCCGCGCGCTCTCGACCGCCGGCTGCTGCGCCGGGACGTGCCGTTGCAGCGCGGCGTCAATCCCCTGCCGATCCTGCGCGCCTTTCGCGACTGGGAGAATCTCGACCTGACCGACCGTGGCGCGCGCTGGTGCGCGGCGCGCGCGGCGATGGGGCAATCGGCCGCCAAGCTGAAAGCCGCGCGCCTCATCGCCCGCCTGACCAGCCTCTTCGGCCTGTCGATCGGCATGGCGGGATCGAGCTTCAGCGCGACGTGGCGCAAGCCGAGCAAGGCAATGAACGCAACACCGCAGTGTCCCCGCGAAGGCAGGAGTACGCGGCCTTTTCCGTAACCTTAGGCGAGCAACGCCAGCGGGCTTTCCACAATCGCCTTGAACGCCTGCATCAGTTGCGCGCCGTCCGCGCCGTCGATGGCGCGGTGGTCGAAGCTGCCGGTGGCCGACATCACCGTCGCGATGGCGAGCGCGTCGTCGACGATCCACGGGCGCTTTTCACCCGCGCCCACGGCGAGGATCATGCCTTGCGGCGGGTTGATCACGGCGTCGAACTGGGTGATGCCGAACATGCCCATGTTGCTGATGCTCGCGGTGCCGCCCTGATATTCGTGCGGCTGGAGCTTGCCTTCCTTGGCGCGAGCGGCGAGTTCCTTCATCTCGGCCGAAATGGCGCTGACCGACTTGCTGTCGGCGCCGGTGATGATCGGCGTGATCAGGCCCGCGGGCACGCTGACCGCGACCGAAATATCGGCGCGGCTGTAGCTGATGAGCTGGTCGCCCGCGAAACTGACGTTGCACTTCGGCACCTGCACCAGCGCCTTGGCCAGCGCCTTGACCAGCAGGTCGTTGACGCTGAGCTTCACCCCCTGCGGCTCCAGCGCCGCATTGAGTTCGCCGCGCAGTTTCAGCAGCCTGTCGAGCTGGACGTCGACGGTCAGATAGATGTGCGGGATCGTCTGCTTTGCCTCGGTCAGGCGGCGCGCGATCGTCTTGCGCATGTTGCTGAGCTTTTCCGCGCTGTGCGGGATGTCGGTGGCAAAGGGCGATGCGGGCGCCGGAGCCGCCGCTGCCGGGGCGGCGGCTTGCGGGGCAGCGGCGGCGGGTGCGCCTTCGAGGTCGGCCTTGACGATACGGCCGCCGGGACCGGTGCCGGTCAGCGTCTTGATGTCGATGCCCTTCTCTGCGGCGAGGCGCTTGGCGAGCGGGCTGGCCTTGACTCTCTCGCCCTTGTCCGTCGCCCCCGCGAAGGCGGGGGTCGCTGGCGTCGATTCACCATCTCCAGCGGTCCCCGCCTTCGCGGGGACGACGTCTTCTTTCGGTTCTTTTGGAGTCGGTGCGGCAGCAGGCGCCGCCTTGGCGGCGGGCACATCCTCGCCTTCGCCCGCGATCACGGCGATCACGGTGCCGACCTTCACATTGTCCGTGCCTTCGGGGATCAGGATCTGGGCGATCGTCCCTTCATCGACCGCTTCGAATTCCATCGTCGCCTTGTCGGTCTCGATCTCGGCGATCAGGTCGCCCGACTGGACCGTGTCGCCTTCCTTCACCAGCCATTTGGCAAGCGTGCCCTCTTCCATCGTCGGGGAAAGAG
>PHEM01000310.1 GCA_002842935.1 Alphaproteobacteria bacterium HGW-Alphaproteobacteria-13
CTCGCCGCCGAGGGCGCGCCCGTGCGGCTGTGGGCGCGCGAGGACGACGTGGTCGCGGCCGTCAATGCCGAGCACCGCAATCCGCTGTTCCTGCCGTCCGCCGCGCTGTCGCCGTCGCTGACCGCGACGGGCGACCTTGCCGCCATGGCCGGACTCGACGCGCTGCTGATCGTCGTCCCCGTTCCCTTCCTGCGCGCCGTGCTGGCCGCGCTGCCCGCCGGGGATGCACCGCTGATCCTGTGCAGCAAGGGGATGGAGGCGGGTAGTTTCGCCTTTCCCATCGACATCGCGCGCGAGCTGTGCCCCATGCGCCCGCTCGCCGTGCTGTCGGGACCGACGTTCGCGCATGAAGTCGCCGCCGGGCTGCCGACCGCGATCACGCTCGCCGCCGAGGACGCGGACGTCGCCGACAGGCTGGCGCGCGCGCTCGCCCGCCCGCATTTCCGCCCCTATGTGTCGGCGGATGTCATCGGCGCGGAGATCGGCGGCGCGATCAAGAATGTCCTCGCCATCGCCTGCGGCATCGTCGAGGGTGCCGGGCTGGGCCTGAACGCGCGCGCGGCGCTGATCAGCCGGGGCTTTGCCGAAATGACGCGCTTTGGCCTTGCGCGCGGGGCAGAGGCGGAGACGCTGGCGGGACTGGCCGGCCTCGGCGACCTTGTCCTGACCTGCACATCGTCCAATTCGCGCAACTTCGCGCTGGGCGAGGGGCTGGGACGCGGCGAAGAGGCGGCGGCGCTGATGGCCGACCGCCGCACCGTCGCCGAAGGGGCGTTCAGCGCGCCGGTCATCGCCGCCGCCGCGCGCGCCGAAGGCATCGACATGCCGATCACGGACGCCGTCGCGCGGCTGGTCGCGGGCGAGACGCGCGTGGCCGACGCCGTTCAGGCCCTGCTCAGCCGCCCGCTGCGACGCGAAGGCCGATGACGACGCCCGCGCGATTGCCCGCCGCTTTCCGTCGCGCTAGACGGAACGCTGCGGTGAAGCAGCAGAAGGGGCGCCAGGCTTGAGCCAGTCGGACAGCGCAGCCGCGCGCCCCTCCCCCGCCGCCCATTCCCCGGACGCCGACGCGGCGGCGCTCGCCAAGGGTGGGCGCACCAATTTCTTCGGCTTCATCCTGCGCCTCGTCGCGCGCCTGCCCTTCCTCTATGTCGCCGGGCGCTGGTACGGGCCGGAGGCGGTCGGGCGCTTCGCCTTCGCCGTGCTGGTGATCGAGCTGGTCGCGCAGCTTGCCACGCTGGGCCTGAAGCGCGGGCTGGCCGAACAATTGAGCGCGCCGGGCGCCGACCAGCGCCATGTGGTGTGGGACGGCATGTTCGTCGCCCTGCTCGCCTCCGCTATCGGCTCCGCGATCCTGTTCGCCTTTCCGATGTTCATGTTCCCCAGCGGCAGCATCAGCGTGGCCGACCGCTGGATGGCCACGCTGGTCTTCGCCATCGCGGGGACCGAAGTCGCGCTGGCCGCCTGCGCCTATCGCTATGACATCGGCGCGACGGTGCGCGCGCGCGCGATCGTCGAACCGTGGGTGATCAGCATCGCGGTCGCCGGTTTCTGGTTCGTGTCGCCCGCCGACGGGCTGATGCTGTCCTATGCGACGGCGATGACGGGGGCCTTCCTGACCGCGCTGATCCCGATGATCCGCCATTACGGCGGGCCGCGCGGCTGGAAACCTAGCCCCACGCACCTGATCGGCCTGGCGCGCCGCAACGCGCCGCTGGCCGCCGCCGACGCCATCGAATGGGGAACGCGGCGGCTCGACCTGTTCATCCTCGGCCAGTTCACCTCGCCGACCATCTATGGCATCTATTACATGGCGCAGCAGGTCGCGTCGCTTCCGCAGAAACTGAAGACCAGTTTCGAACCCATTTTGGGTCCCGTCATCACGCGCAACCTAGCCGAAAACCGCCTTTCCGCCGTCGCGGCGCAAGTCAGCCAGGTCGGTTTCTGGATCATCGCCGCGCAGGCAGGCGTCGCGCTGGCGCTCGGTATTCCGGGCGAGGCGGTGATGGGCCTTGTCGGGCCGGAGTTCGTCAGCGGCGCGGGCGCGCTCGCCTTCCTGCTCGCGGCCGAAGTCGTCGCGGCGACCGCCGTGGTCAGCGAAGCGGCGCTCGTCTATGTGGCGCGCCACCGCAACCTGCTGATCAGCCTGGCCACGCTGGGGTTGCAGGCGGTGCTCAGCGTGGCACTGATCCTGCTCGCCAGGGCGATGGGGCTTCCGCCCATCGCCTATGCGGGCGCGGTCGCGCTGGCGCTGATGCTGGCGCTGGGCTTTGCCTCGATCGTGAAGGCGCGGCTGCTGTCGCGCATCCTCGGCGCACCCGTGAACAGCCTGCGCTGGGCGCTGGTCTGGGCGACGGCGGGGGCGGCGGTGCTCGGCTGGGGCGCGACGCAGCTTCCCGAATGGGCCGAGTTGCTGATCGGCGTGCCCTTCATCCTCGGCATCTATGGCTGGCTGATCTGGACGCGCGGCTTCGGTCCCGCCGACCGTGCGCTGTTCCGCAAGCATCCCGAAACGGTGGCGCCCGCGGCCTGACGTCACCCCAGCCGCGCGGCGACCAGCGTCCGAAGGTCGGTTTGCGCACGCGGGCCGACTTGCGCGATGATCTCGCGCGCACAGACGGCGCCCATCGTCAGGCAGTCCGCCAGCGCTCGCCCTTCGGCCAGTCCCGACAGGAAACCGGCGGCGAACAGGTCGCCCGCGCCCGTCGTATCCACGACATGATCGATCGGCTCGGCGGCGACCGTGGTGCGTTCGCCGCCCGTCACGGCGACCGCGCCCTTTTCGCTACGCGTCACGACGAGCAGCGGCACGCCGCCCGCGACGCGAGCGAGCGCCGCGTCGAAATCCTGCTCCTGCGCGAGTTCGAGCAACTCGGCCTCGTTCGCGAAGAGGATATCGATCTCCCGCGCCGCGATCATGCGGTCGAAATCGTCGCGGTGCGCGGCGATGACGAAGCTGTCGGACAGAGTGAAGGCGACGCGTCGCCCCGCCGCCCTGGCGAGGCGGATCGCGTCGGCCATCGCCGCGCGCGAGGCGTCGGCGTTCCACAAATAGCCTTCGAGATAGAGGATATCGGCATCACCGATCAGCTCCGGGTCCAGCGACGCCAGACCCAGATTCTGCGACGCGCCCAGAAAAGTGTTCATCGTCCGCTGTCCATCGGGCGTGACGAAGATCAGGCAGCGCGCCGTCGGATCGCCCCCTGCCAGCGGCGGCGTGCCGAAGGCGACGCCCAGCGACGTCAGGTCGTGCGTGAACACCTGGCCCAGCTGGTCGTCGGCAACCTGGCCGATGAAGGCGCAGCGCCGCCCGAGCGCGGCCATGCCCGCCAGCGTGTTCGCCGCCGAGCCGCCCGACATCTCCACCCCCGGTCCCATCGCGTCATAGAGGCGCGTCGCCTCTGCCGCGTCGATCAGCCGCATCGATCCCTTGACCATCGCCTCAGCCTCGATCAGCGCATCGTCGGCGCGGGCGATGACATCGACGATCGCATTGCCGATGGCGACGATGTCGAAACGGGCGGGAGTGGCCATGGAATATCCTGTGTTCGAAGGAAAAAGCTGCCGCGCCTTAGGGGGCAAGGCGCGGCAAGGCAAGCAGGGTGCTTGAGGCCAAGAGAGCACTCCCCTTTTCCGTTCTCCTTCCCGTCATGACGAATGGGAGGGAAGTCGGTGGGAAGGCACAAACATCATCACCACCGCTTGCCTTGCCCGGCGCGCCGCGCCATCGCTGGCGCATGGCCCGCGCCGTCCATGCCCTGCTGCTCGCGCTCAAGGATCTGTTCGATCCGCGCGTCCTTCGCATCCTTGCGCAGAGCCTTGCGCTCACGCTGCTGATCTTCGCCCTTGCGGGCGCGGCCATCGTGTTTGGCGCGCGCTGGGCGCTGCACCGCTGGCAGGGACTGGGCGAAGGCAGCGCCGACATGGCGGGCGTCGTCATCGCGCTGGCGCTGATCGCGGGAAGCTGGCTGCTGCTCCGCGCCGTCGCGATCCTCGTCGTCGGCCTGTTCGCGGACGGCATCGTCGCCGATATCGAAGGGCGATATTATCCCGCCGCCGCGCGGGCCGC
>PHEM01000311.1 GCA_002842935.1 Alphaproteobacteria bacterium HGW-Alphaproteobacteria-13
TGGCCGAAGGTCGATGGGTGTCTCGACTTCGCTCGACACGAACGGATCGGGAGGGGGCTGATTCAACGCAAGGCGTTCCCACCGGACGCACAAGAGGCTGGCCTTTCGCCGGGCCGCGCATTAGGGGCGCTGCCTTGCGAAAGGACATATCATGGGTTTCAAATGCGGGATCGTCGGGCTGCCCAATGTCGGCAAGTCCACCTTGTTCAACGCGCTGACGGAGACGCAGGCGGCGCAGGCGGCCAACTATCCCTTCTGCACGATCGAGCCGAACATCGGCAATGTCGCCGTGCCCGACGCGCGGCTCGACAAGCTCGCCGAGATCGCGGGCAGCCAGAAGATCATCCCGACGCAGCTTGCCTTCGTCGATATCGCGGGACTGGTGCGCGGGGCGTCGAAGGGCGAAGGGCTGGGCAACCAGTTCCTCGGCAACATCCGCGAAGTCGATGCGATCGTCCACGTCCTGCGCTGTTTCGAGAATGACGATATCCAGCATGTCGAGAACAAGGTCGATCCCGTCGCCGATGCCGATACGGTCGAGACCGAATTGCTGCTCGCGGACCTCGAAAGCCTGGAAAAGCGCGTCCCCGCCTTTGCCAAGAAGGCGACCGGCGGCGACAAGGAGGCCAAGGCCGCGGCCGCCGTGCTCGGGCAGGCGCTCGACCTGTTGCGCGACGGCAAGCCCGCGCGGCTGACCGAACCCAAGGACCCGGAGGAAGAGCGCATCCTGGCGCAGGCCCAGCTTCTGACCACCAAGCCGATCCTCTATGTCTGCAACGTGGACGAAGCGAGCGCCGCCCAGGGCAATGGCTTCAGCAACGCCGTCTTCGCCAAGGCGAAGGCCGAAGGGGCGCAGGCCGTGATCGTCTCCGCCGCGATCGAAAGCGAGCTGGTCGGCATGGAGGCGGACGAGCGGCTGATGTTCCTGGAAGAGATGGGGCTGCATGAAACGGGTCTCGCCCGCGTGATCCGCGCGGGTTACGAACTGCTCCACCTCATCACCTTCTTCACGGTCGGGCCAAAGGAAGCGCGCGCCTGGACCGTCCACAAGGGCGCGAGCGCGCCCGAGGCGGCGGGCGAGATCCACAGCGATTTCCAGAAAGGCTTCATCCGCGCCGAAACCATCGCCTTCGACGATTATGTCGCGCTGGGCGGCGAGGCGAAAGCGCGCGAGGCGGGCAAGCTGCGCGCCGAAGGCAAGGCCTATGTGGTGCAGGACGGCGATGTGATGCACTTCCTGCATAGCTAAGCGCTCCCCTCCCGCAAGCGGGAGGGGTTGGGGGTGGGCCAGCAGCGTGGCAATGCCCACCCCGGCTACCAAGGTTTGTCCTGATCAGTTTGAACCGTTCGTCCTGAGGAGCCATTGAGCCTGCCGAAATGGCGTCTCGAAGGACTGCGACGTCGCGGCCCTTCGAGACGGGGCTTCGACAAGCTCAGCCCCTCCTCAGGGCAAACGGGCTTTTCTATTCACCTGATCAGCACAGACGTTAGCGGACAAGTCCACAAGTCTCGCTGCCCCTCCCGCTCGCGGGACGACGCCTCAAGGCTCGAACGCCGCCAATATCGGGCAGGGTCCCCGGTCGCTCGCCGCGCATTGGTCGGCCAGCCGCGCGAGGGCAGCGCGAGTCTCGGTCATTTGCGCGATCTTGGCGTCGAGCGCATCGATCCGCTGGCGCGCCAGCTCGCGGACGCGCACGCGGTCGTCGCTTGCCTCGAGCGCCAGCAGGTCCGAAATCGCGTCGAGCGTGAAGCCCGCCGCCTGCGCCGAGCGGATGAAACGCAGCCGCCGCAAGTCCGCCTCGCCATAGCGGCGAACGCCCCGGCCCCACGCGTCGCCGCCGCTGCGCACGGGCGTCGCCATCAACCCGCGCCGCTGATAATAGCGGATCGTCTCGACGCCAACGCCGCCGGTTTCCGCCAATTTGCCGATCGTGATCTGCATCGCTTGACTCCGTACCATGGTACGGACGCTATATGGGCAGCCATGACACACCAGGCAATCCTCTATCGCATGGTCCTGCCCGACCATATCTGTCCCTATGGGGTCAAGGCGAAGCAGCTGCTCGAAAGCCGGGGCTTCGCGGTCGACGACCGTCCGCTGACGACGCGGGCGGAGACCGACGCCTTCAAGGCGAAGCATGGCGTCAAGACGACGCCGCTGATCTTCATCGACGGCGTGCGGATCGGCGGCCATGACGATCTGCGCCGCCATCTGGGGCTGGAACCCGACGATTCGGGAACGGTGCACCCGTGAGTCCGATCTCCACGCCGCCGCGCCTGCTGGCGAGCGCCGCCGCGCTCGCCCTCGCCCCCCTCCCCGCCGCCGCGCAGGAGCATCAAGGGCATGATCCCCACGCCGGCCACACCGCGCATATCGTCACGCCCCTCGCCGCGCGGCCCGACTATCGCGAGGGTTGTTTTTCCTTCGGCGCCGTCCTCGATGACGGGAGCGATATCGACGGCATGACATGCAACATCGCCTCCGGGTCCGGCACCGCGCGCATCCCGGCGGCCGACGGCGGACACGACGGTTTTCACTTCGGGCTGGGCGATGACTGGATGGCGATGCTCCACGGCTATGCGTGGGGCGTCTATACCGACCAGTCGGGACCGCGCGGCGACGACAAGGCCTATGTTCAGTCGATGGCGATGGCGATGATCGAAAAGCGCACCGATTGGGGGCGTGTGCAGCTGAGGACGATGATGAGCCTCGAACCTTTGATGTCCAATCGCGGCTATCCCAATCTGTTCGCGACCGGCGAGACGGCGGGCGGCGTGGCGCTGGTCGACCGCCAGCATCCGCACGACCTGTTCATGGAACTGGCCGGGCGCATCGACCTGGACGTGTCGGCCAGCGACCGCGTCTATCTCTATGGCGGCCCGGTCGGCGAACCGGCGCTGGGACCCAGCGCCTTCCTGCATCGCGGCAGCGCGCGCTATAATCCCGAAGCGCCGATCACCCACCATTGGTTCGACGCGACGCATATCAGCTATGGCGTCGCGACGATCGGCTATGCCGCGCCGCGCTGGCAAATCGAAGGCTCGATCTTCACGGGGCGGGAGCCTGACGAAGCGCGGTGGAACATCGAAAAGCCGCGCCTCGACAGCTGGTCGGTCCGCGCCAGCTGGTCGCCGACGCCCGCGTGGGTGGTTCAGGCGAGCCACGGTTTCCTGAAACAGCCCGAGACGCTGCACGCCGGGCAGGACGAGCGGCGCACCACCGCCAGCATCCAATATGCCGACCATCGCAGCGGCCTTTCCGCCATGCTGGCGTTCAGCGCCAAGAACCGCGATCCGGGAGAGACGATGACCGCCTGGCTGGGGGAAGCCAATTGGGCCGTCAGCGACTATGACAATCTGTTCGCGCGGATCGAGAATGTCCGGAACGACGAGCTTTTTCCCGACCATGGCGACCCGTTCCACGACCGCGCCTTTCGCGTGACCAAGCTGCAGGCGGGCTATGCGCGGCGCATCCCGCTCAGCGACAGCTTCCATCTCGCGCTCGGCGGCAGTATCGCCGCCTTTGCGAAGCCCGATGCACTGGACGCCGCCTATGGCCGGAAGCCGGTCGGCGCGACCGTCTTCGCGCGGTTCAGCATCGGGCGTTGAGAGAAAAAGGGACGGAAATGCGTTATTATGAAGATGTCGTGGTCGGCGAGGTCGCACGGTTCGGCAACAAGGAGGTGACGCGCGAGGAAGTCCTAGACTTCGCTGGGAAATATGATCCGCAGCCCTTCCACCTCGACGACGCGGCGGCGGCGGAGACCTATTTCGGCCGCCTGTCGGCGAGCGGCTGGCATAGCGCCGCGATGGCGATGCGAATGATGGTCGATCATATGAGCGCGCATCGACAGGCCAGCCTCGGCTCCCCCGGCATCGACGAATTGCGCTGGCTGAAGCCCGTCTATCCCGGCGACACATTGCGCTGCGAAATGGAAGTGCTGGGCAAGCGCCGCTCGGAAAAACGCCCGGAGATGGGCATCATGCAGTCGAAGCTGACCGTGTTCAACCAGCATGACGAGCCGGTGATGACGATGCGTTCGGCGGGGTTGATCCGGGTGCGG
>PHEM01000312.1 GCA_002842935.1 Alphaproteobacteria bacterium HGW-Alphaproteobacteria-13
ATGGGATTATCATAGGAGTAGCGCCTCGGCCTAAATCAGGCCGCGCAAACTCCACGCTGGGCATCACCCACGCAAGGTGGGGGCCGGACAGCGCTTACAGTTCAATCGCGGCAATTCGCAATGCTCTGGTCAAAAGGCGCGACAAACTTGTAGCCGCAACGGAAGACGTTCGAAACAGCGCCGCTGCCCGTCCTGAGGCCGACGATCTGGATAGCCAGGCAGAGCTCGAAGAAGGTCTACCCACGGAAATCCTTGTCCAGTTGATGGAAGGTGAAATCGAGCGGCTCTCGGAACTCGTCGATCTTGCCGAGCCTATCGTGCACGAGGAAAAGATCACACGCCTCGTCAATCTCATCGAAGGCGAGCTTCCTCCCAACGAACCTGTCCTGCTATTCACCGAGTACAAAGCAACGCAGGCGTTGGTGGTCGATGCACTCCACGCCCGATTTGGTCACGGATCCAGTGCCTTCATCAATGGCGATGAGCGACTGGATTCCGTTCGCGGGTCAGATGGCAAAATGGCTCCGAAAGCGTGGCCTCGAGAAGTAGCGGCTGATGCTTTCAACAATGGTGACGTGCGTTTCCTCGTCTCAACCGAAGCTGCAGGTGAAGGCATCGACCTTCAGGAACGCTGCGCCACGCTCGTCCATGTCGATATGCCTTGGAACCCCATGCGCCTTCACCAACGTGTGGGCCGGCTTTCGCGATATGGGCAAACACGCCCAGTTCAGGTGTTCATCCTTCGGAATCCTGACACGGTCGAGGCCAGAATCTGGGATCTGCTGAACGCCAAGCTTGAGCGGATCCAGCAAGCTCTGTCCCATGCGATGGACGAGCAGGAAGACATTGGCCAACTTGTAGTTGGCATCACCGGCGCTGCATTCTTCGAAAAGCTTTTCGCCGAAGGACAGACTCGGTCCGGCGAGAGCCTGCGCGGATGGTTCGACCAGGAAAGCGCTACTATCGACGGGCAGGATGTCGTCGATCGGGTCAAAGCGATGCTGGGCAATGTAGCGCGATTTGATTTCGACCAGGTCGGCAAGAACCTGCCGCGCGTTGATCTGCCAGATCTCGAACGGTTTTTCAGCATGATGCTCGAATCCGTCGGCAGACGGGTCATGCGCCGGGAGAATGGTCTCGAAGTCAAAACGCCAGAAGCTTGGGCTGAAGCCGATTATGCCCTTGCGGACCGCTATAGCGACCTTGTCTTTGAACGCGACGCTGCAGGAGGGCGAACCGGAGCAGTGCGGATCGTCGGCGTCGGTCACAGGCTTTTTGATCAGGCATTGCAAAGAGCTGGTCAGCTATCTGGTGTTCTGGCGCACTGTGCCCGGCTCCAATCACCACTCCTCGTGGCATCGGTTGAGGATGAAGTGACCGGTCAGGGCAGTTCAGTAACGCGCATTTGCCTTGGGGTGACACTCGATGACGCCGGCGAGCCGGTGATCTTGCGTGACTGGGAGTTGCTTCAGGCGCTCAACACAATCGGAAGAAGTGACCGAACCAACAGCCCTATCGAACCCAATGCTTTTGCCGCACTGACGGACAAGCTGTTGACCCGCGCGGAAGCCGAAATCGATGATTTGGTGGAAATGATGATCCGGCCCAAGCTTCGAATGGAGATCCTGCTCATTCCGGAAACAGCGGCCGATGACTAAGCGCTAATCCACCACCGGATAATTCGGCATGGGCCACTCATGCTCCGGATTATTCATCATCAGATCGATGAACAATGGCAACAGGCAGCTCAACAAGGCCGTCCCATCACGGACCTGATCTCGATTGGCCTTGCTGTTCCAGGTGGCACCGCCGTGAACCAGCTGGTTACGCAACACATAGAGCCGCCCGAACAGGATCGACAAGATCGTTGCTGTGTCCTGACGTCGCAGCGCGGCGCCAATGGCTACGCGCTCACGCTCCAATTTGTCCTGCCAGTCTGCGAAACCCGCCATACCGTTATGGTGGTGCCAGAAGGGAGCGAAGACATAGCGATTATCGAGCAACACACGAATTTCTTGCGGAAAACGCTGCCAGACCATGTCGTAGATGCGGTGTTTGTTATCGAACCCGACCAGTGTTGTGAAGAACCGCATAAATACGTCCCGCTCACGCTGGCTCTCAGAACCGAGCGCGAGTGACACGTCCCCCGCATAAGCAGCGTTGAAACCGATCCAAAGAAGGATGAAACGGACGTCATCATCCTCCCCGGTCGCCTCGGATCGGAGCAGCCATGACAAGGCACGATGAACCCGCAGCGTGAGCGGCACTGGAAACCCCGCGCGGAGTTCTCTTTGTTTGGACTTCAGCGTCTCAGGATTGAGCGGATGTTCTGGTGAGTAATTATGCGCCATCATCGAACGCTAACCCACTGCAGCAACGAGGGGAAGTGCTTGAAGCCCTTGTCCAGTACCCGCTTTGCTCTGCGCTGCACGTCCACGAAAGTTTGCGATCACAAGAACGCCATGCCTGCGTGGTCGTCAAAAAGTTCAGCGGACCGGACATACCCCAGCAGCACTTCAATTTTCTTGTGGCGAGACACTTCCTGCATTTTGGCAATGGTCGCCCCGGTACGGGAGGCCTCGGTGAGGAACCCGGCCCGCAATGAATGTCCCGCGAACATCTCCGGATCGAGGCCTGTGCGCCTCGCGTACTTTTGTATCAACCGCGCGATCGAACGATCCGACATCGGATTGTCGGTCAGCCTGCCCTGCGGGTCAATCTGATAGAATAACGGCCCCTCACTGCCGCCACGGACCGCCAGCCAGGCCTTGAGCCGTTCAACCGGTCTAAGTGTCTTGCCGGAGGGGACCGCGATCACTTGCCCCTCCCCTTCCTGGTCGGTCTTGGAGTGGCGCAGCGTCAGTTTCAGGCCTTTGTCCACCATTTCAACGTCGCGCCTTTCGAGCGCGACCAGTTCCGAGCGGCGTAGTGCTGCGGCGAGGCCCAGCGCCATGATTGCCCGATCGCGGATCGTGCGTGTGCCTTGTCCATCGGCGGCCGCAAGCATCGCGCCCAGTTCGCTCGCGGAAATAGCCGCCTTCCTGGCATTGGGCCGAGCGCGTTGCTCCCGGCGGATCCCGGCCAGCGTATCGGCAATGACCATGCGTTCATCGCGTTGGACCGGTGCGACGAGCCCGTCCTGCCGGTGCTTCCACCCGATCGCCGCCAGATGGCGGCCGATCGTGCTGTCCGCCTTGCCCGCCAGGGCGAGCGCGGCGAGCCAGGTCGCCACGGCCTCTGGCCGAGCCGGGAGCGGCTCAAGCCCGCGTTCATCGCACCAACCTTCGAATTGGTTCCAGTCACTGGTGTAGGCGCGGATCGTGTTGGCGGCCTTGGCCTGGGCGCGATATGAGCGGGCAGCTGCGACCTCATCGCCCAACATCCTCGCTATGGCCGTGATTTCGGGCGGGGATGCCGCCACGACGGACTTCAGCGGGACCAAGGCTCCGTTTGCTGGGAAATCCTCGCTGCCATCGGCCATTTTCCACCCTTCCGTCCCGCAAATTCAGCTGCGATATACCCCTCTTTCCACTGTCCGTGAAGAGCCATTATCGGACAGTGGATGCACCGTACAAGCCGAGTATACTTTTTCAGCCTATAGTATATTCTATAACCGATGGATCACGCCCCTCCCCCGTGGCAGATCGCCCTCGCGCGGATCGAGGGTGCGCTGCCGTTCCTGCGCGCGGAAGTCGCCGCCGGACTGGCGCGGGCCTCACTGCGACGACTGTGGCGCGTGCATGTTCGCGACTATGCCTTTGAAAATCTTGGCCCCGAGCACAATCCGGGGCTTGGTGCGACGGAACTGACCCGATCGTGGTACGCGGCCGAACGGCAGGATTTCCTGTCATGGATCAGTCGGCGGGCCCCCCCTCCCCTCGCCCGGGCGGCGCAGCTCACCCTCGACGCCAAGGACGCGCGCGAGAGCTTCTCAGGCACATTTGACGCGGCAGACCGGTGTGAACGGACAAAGAACACTGCATCCGACACCCCACGCCAATTCACCTGACCGACAAAATTCTCTGCACCGGCGTTATTTCCTGACACCCTTCAACA
>PHEM01000313.1 GCA_002842935.1 Alphaproteobacteria bacterium HGW-Alphaproteobacteria-13
CGATCTCTTCGATCCATCGGCGGCGCTTGCCGCCGATGGCCAGATCGGGCTCACTTTGCTCGCTGCCGACCAGCGTTTGCAGATGGTCAAGGCGGCGCAGGATGTGCGCGACTTTCTCGGCCGCTTTCCTGCGCTCGCGCCCCATTTCGACCTGTGCGTGATCGATACCGGTCCCAAATGGGACGAGCTGACCCTGAGCGCTCTCGCGGTCGCCGACGCAGTGATCGCGCCCGTCCAGGTCGCCGAAGATTCGGTCGAGTGCGCCAAGATGCTGCTGACCGCGCTGCGCAAGGCCGAGGCGGCGAGGGCAGGGCGCAAGATCGATTTCCTCGGATTGCTGCCATCGATGGTCAACCCGTTCGACCGGCGCGAAATAGACAATGCCGTCAAGCTCGCCCACGCGGTGGGCGAGCGGCTGATGTTCCCGGCCTTTATCAAGGCGCGACCGACCTACAAGCATGCCGCGGAAAATCATCGGCCCGTCTGGATGGAGGGTGGTGGCGGCGCCAAGGCGGCGGCCGAGGAAATTCGGCCGATCCTCGCCGAGATCGAACGGCGGCTCGGTTCAGCGCCAGCGGCCGCCACCTGATGGGTAAGTTCGACGAACGCATCGAGGAGTTCGGCCTGCTCGTCGGCGCGCATGAAACAGCGCGCCGGGTCGAGGAAATCCCTCTGGATCGAGTCATCCCCGACCCCGGCAATCCCCGGCGCAGTTTCGACGATGACGCCCTGGCCGAGCTTGCGGCCTCCATAGCGGCCCGCGGGGTCTTGCAGCCGATCACGGTTGCGCCCGCCGACGCCGCCGGCTTGCATCGCATCCGTTTGGGCGAGCGGCGCTTTCGTGCCTCCGAGCTCGCGGGCCGGGTGACGATCCCGGCGATCGTCGTGGCCGAGGGGGAGGGAACCCATCTGCTCGCCGATCAGATCGTTGAGAACGATCAGCGTGCGAACCTTTCTTCGGTCGAGCTCGCTCATGCGATTGCCCGTATGCTCAAGGGCGGCATGAGCCAGATCGAAATCGCCGCTGCGCTGGGCCGCTCCAAGCAGTTCGTCTCGCTCTATGCAGCCTATGGTGACATGCCTGCCTATCTCAGGGAGGTGCTCCCGCGCGCGCCGATCCGGCTGCTCTATGACCTGCATCGCACAGCCAGGGATTATCCTGCGGAAGTCGAGGCCTATGTGAGCGCCTGGGATGAGAGCGGCGCGACCTTGGCGGAAGGCGCGCGGTTCATTGCCGGGCTGAAGAGTAAGACGGACGTTCCCAGGATTGAGGCAGCGCCGATGCGGGCCGCGGCGGTGACCGTCGCCCGTCCCCAATCGCGGGCAGGAACTGAGCCAGTTGCGCGACCAGGGGAGCAAACGCCAGAGGCCAGCCTTGCCGTTGAAGTCGATGGCCGTCCCGCGCGTCTTGTCCTTGGCCCGCGTGTTGTCGTGATCTTCGGCGATGGTTCCCGGCAAGAGATCGCGGCCGAACGACTGTGCGCCGCGTCTGAAGGACGCCCCGACGCCGCGATGCTCTGACCCTCTTCCTCCGCGTTCGCATATCCTGTTCGTGTGTATGTCGGCCGCAGCCCTTCGGGGTGCGGCCTTTGCGTCGGTTCGAGCTAGGGCGGCGCCGTTGGCGCCGCCCTTCGTGGATCAGGCGTGAATGATAGGCGCATTTTGCCAAATATGGTCGAAGTCTGCTCAAGCAGACTATCAGATGAGTTGAGTGAAGGTGAGGGCCGGATAGGCGTGACGCCGGGGATGTATGACAATAGCCTTTGATGCATGCCCGTCTTCACCTTCCGTCTCGACGATGACATCGCCCAGCGCTTCGATGCTGTGGCGGAGAGCGCTGGTGGCCGCTCGGCTTTGCTGCGGCGCCTCGTCATGAATGCAGTGGACGCGGAGGACGACGAGAGGTCGGGGCGAGTCCGCCGGCGGGAGCGAGCAACACGGCGGTTTGAGATCCGGCTGACCGATGCGGAAATTGCCGCGCTGGATGCCAAGGCCGATGCTTTGGGTATGAAGCGAACCGACTGGGTGACGAGGCTGGTGCGCCGCCGGCTGCATTTGGCGGCACCGCTGCCGCTTGAAGAGCGGGCGGCAGTGGCCCAGGCGTGGCGCGAGCTCAACCGGATCGGCATCAATCTCAATCAGGCAACGCGTGCGCTCAATGCTTCGGTGATGGTCGAATCCGGGCTCGATGTCGCGCGCGAGGCGGCGCGGGTGGCAAGCTTCCGGGCAGAAATCCGGACGGCGCTTGCCGGTCTCGGCACCGCGCTCAAGGGCGATCTTGCCTATTGGGACGGCCTTGATGCTTGAGGAGGAGGGCATCTTGCCGCTGCCCAGCCTCATGGAGGCATGGCGGCCGCCCACTGGCGGGAAACGGACACTGCGGGGGGCCTATGTCCGCGTCGGGCGAGGCGGGCTGGGCCTGGGAGGGCAGGGGCGGCCCGTGCCGCTGAGCCAGGCCGAGGCGCGGGCCAAGCTCGAGCGGATCGTGCGCAAGGCCCCGGAGGTCATGGTCAAGGTGTCGGGCAAGCAATATGGCGCGCATCATCTATCCGAGCATTTCGGCTATGTTGCGCGGCACGGGAAACTTGCGGTGCGCTCGAGCGAAGGCGAGATCATTGATGATCCTAAACGGCTGAAGGAGATCGCGCAGGACTGGGCCATGCTCGACGAGGCGATGAACGAGCATGACCGCGACCGGCCGACTTCGCTTTCGCTGGTCCTCTCCATGCCCGGCGGCTCGACCGATCCCGAGGCGCTGCAGGATGCCGCCCATGCGTTCGCCCGGATCCTGTTCGAGGACAATCACGCCTATATGCTGGCGCTCCACACAGATACCGAGCATCCGCATGTCCATCTGACGGTGGCCACCGAAGGTGCGGACGGCACGCGGTTCAATCCGCGCAAGGCCGACCTCCATCATATGCGAGAAACATTCGCGCATGAGCTACGGGCGCGCGGCATCGCGGCTGAGGCGACGCCCAGACGCGCACGCGGTCACGTTCAAAAGCGTGTGCGCTCTGCAGCGCTGCATCTCGATGCTCGGATCGGTCAGGAGGGGCGCCGGCTCAATATGGATGAACTCAACGTGCTGCGCGCCCGGGCCTTTGCGCACGCGCGCGATGAGGAACTGTCAGCCGACATAATAGACCGCAGTTCGTCTAAACGGCGATAAATCAGATACATAGATCATAGTTTCTGCAGGACACTCTGTCCGAGCCCGATTCCACCATCGCGGTAGCAGCCAGATTGAGCTACATTCCCGCGCGCAGGGGAAGTTGTCGTGGAGCCAATCCTATGATTGAGCGAAAGCCTTCTCCTGCGCCCAGACGCAGCCTCAAATCTCTGGAGGCGGGATTGGCCCTTTTCCCGCATTTCCGGGAACACATTTCACAGTCTGGGCCCGTGACGAGCGCTCAGGTCGCAGCAATTTCCGAGGCTACCGGTCTCAAGGAACGGCAGATTCGGACGCTGGCCGCGCGCTACCGGGACCATCCCGTGGCCGAATCGCTTGCGCCGAAGCCGCGAGGGCCGGTTGTTGGCTCACACCGGATAGATCCCGAAGTCAGAGGTGCTATTGACGCACTGATCGATGAGATCGCGCTCAAGATGGTGCCTCCCTCGCGTGCGGAAGCGGCGCGGCAGATTTGGGGACTGCTCCATGCCGACAACGGAGAACATCGGTTTTCCGCCGATCTGATCCCGAGCGAGAAGACCATCGAGCGGCTGCTGGCCGAGATTGCGAGCAGTGTGTGGGCCAAGGCCAGCATGGGCTCCAAGACCCGCAGCGCGCAGGAAGCGCATCCTGGGGAATACCACAGCGATGGTTTCCTCGATCTTGTCCAGATGGACCATACCAGGGGTGACGTCATCCTGGTCGATAGCCTGAGGCGGGAAGAGCTCGGACGGCCGTGGATCACGTTCCTGATTGAAATCTGGTGTCAGCCGACAAAATAGGCTACATTTCAATAATATCATGTAATATCAATATATTACATCGGATGCTCTGCGAGTAATTCTGTCTAGGGCAATATACAC
>PHEM01000314.1 GCA_002842935.1 Alphaproteobacteria bacterium HGW-Alphaproteobacteria-13
AAACAGCCGCCGCGCAAGGTCAGCGGTCTCACCACATTCTGGCGTCCCGAAGCGGCCTGACGCGACCGGCGGACGCGGCGCCGATTCGCCGTTTCCAATTCGACCCCAAGGCTTTAGGACCGACCGCTCATGCGGCGATTGGTGGAGGCAGGGAATGCAGCTTGGGCTAGACTCGGTAGTGCTGGTCGCGGTGCTGGCGCTGGTCATCGGGCTTGCCTTCGTCATCCCCAGCTTTGCGCCCTATCGCAAACCGATGCCGATCGTCGCCTTCCTGCTCGGCATTTCCAGCGGTTTTCCGCTGACTCTGCTGCTCGGCACCATGACCTTCTGGCTGTCCAAGGTCGGGATCGAGAAATCGACCATCGGCTTCGCGATCGGCCTGACGACGCCCTATACGCTGAAATTCCTGTGGGCGCCGCTGGTCGACAGGCTGCCGCTGCCGTTCCTGACTAAGGCGTTCGGGCAGCGGCGGGGGTGGCTGTTCTTCATTCAGGCGTTGCTGGTGGTCGCGATCTGGCAGCTGGGGACCAGCAACCCGACCAACGACAATCTCGCGCCCTTCGCCTTCTGGGCGATCGCCGTCGCCTTCCTGTCGGCAACGCAGGACATCGTCATCGACGCCTATCGCATTGAGATATTGAGCGACGCGGAATTGCCGCACGGCACCGCGATGAACCAGTTCGGCTATCGCACCGGCAATCTGATCGCGGGCGTCGGCACCATCGCGCTGGCCTCGCCGGAAGGCTTCAACCTCGGCTGGGCGGCGGCCTATGGCTTCACGGGGCTTGCCGTGCTGCCCGCGCTGCTGGGCGCGCTCTATGCCGGGCAGGGACGCTTCGACCCGACGCGCGCCAAGGTGCTGGAGGGCGGCTTTGGGGCGTGGCTGAACGACACGGTCGTCAACCCGTTCCGCGAGTTTCTGGGCCGTCACGGCGCGGTGCTGATCCTGCTGTTCGTCCTCGTCTACAAGGTCGGGGACGCGATGGGGCAGGGGATGCTCAACCCGATGATCGTCGAGCTGGGCTTCAGCGATACAGAGTTCGTGACGATCAACAAGGGCGTGGGCTTCATCGCCCTGATCCTCGGATCGGCGCTCGCCGCGCCCTTCATCGCCTGGCTGGGCATGGGCCGCGCGCTGCTGGTGTCGGGGCTGATGATGATGCTCAGCAACCTGCTGTTCGCGGTGCTGGCGGCGGTCGGCCATTCGCCGCTGATGCTGGCGATTGCGGTGGGGACGGAGAATTTCACCAGCGGCATCGGCCTGACGGTGTTCGTCACCTATTTGTCGGGCCTGTCGAGCCTGGCCTATACGGCGACGCAGTTCGCGCTGCTGTCCTCCTTCGCGGCGGTCGGGCGGACGTGGCTGGCGGCGCCGGGCGGCTATATCGCCGAAGGGCTGGGGTGGGTCGGTTTCTGGCTGGTCACGGTGGTCATCGCCGTGCCGGGCATGCTGCTGCTGTGGATGCTGTGGAAGAAGGGCTTCGTCGTCCAGAGCGTGCGCCAGCCGAGCACCGAGGACGACGGGCACGAACTGGTGCACCCGGAAGAGGGAAGGCCTATTCCGGTGGCTCCCGGTTCGCGCTGAGCACTTCGCCCGCGAGGTAAAGCGAACCCGCGATCAGCAGCATCTCGCGCGCGGGATCGACGGAGAGCGCGCCTATCGCCTCTTCGACGGACGCCGCCTGCCGGGCCTGCGGTCCGAAGGCGGCCGCGCCATGATGCTCATGCCCCGGCACGGGCACCACCGTCACGCTGGCGAGGCGGTTGGCGAGCAGGGCGATGATCGCCGCCGGGGCCTTGTTCGCCAGCATCCCCGTGACGAGATGCAGGCGCCGTCCATCGCCTTCGAAATGCCGCGCGAGCGCCAGGCCCGCGTCGGCATTGTGCGCGCCGTCGAGCCACGCTTCGGTGCCGGGCAGCAGCAGCGCCGTCAGCGGACCCGGTCCAAGCCGGTGCAACCGGCCGGGCCAAAAGGCGCTGGCCGTGCCCCGTGCGACGGCGTCGTCGCCGGGAAGCGGGCCGGGCGCGATCCGCAGCATGGCGATGGCCAGCCCCGCGTTGCGCATCTGGTGCGGACCCGTCATGCGGGGATGAAGCAGCGGCGCGACCGACGCCGCCGCCGAGCGCCAGCGGAAAGCATTGCCCTCCGGCTCCACGCTCCAGCCGTCGCCTTCGCGGAACAGCGTGCCGCCGACGGCTCTGGCCTGGTCGGCGATTACGCGCGTCACCGCGTCGGGATAGGCGAGCGTCGCCAGCGCCGCGCCGCGCTTGAATATCCCGGCCTTTTCCCACGCGATGCGTTCCAGCGGATCGGCGGGCGTTCCCGCTTCGGGCGCGAGCAGGAAAGCCTCGTGATCGATGCCGAGCGAGGCGATGCCGCAGACGGCGGGCGCGGGAATGATGTTGGTCGCATCGAGCCGTCCGCCCAGCCCGACCTCGATGATGCAATCGTCGGCGGGCGTGCGCGCGAAGGCGAGCAGCGCCGCCGCCGTCGTGACTTCGAAGAAGCTCGCCTGCAATCCCTCGGCGCCGTCCAGCACTTCCGCGAGCAGCGCCGCGAGCTGTGCGTCGTCGATCAGCATTCCGGCGAGGCGGATGCGCTCGTTGAAGCGCACCAGATGCGGGCTGGTATAGGCGTGGACGCGCCGCCCGCTCGCCTCCAGCATCGCGCGCAGAAAGGCGCAGGTCGATCCCTTGCCGTTGGTCCCGGCGACATGGAAGACGCGCGGCAGCCTGTCCTGCGGATTGTCGAGCCGGTCGCATAGCGTCGCAATGCGTTCCAGCCCCAGCACATCGCGCCCCGGCGACAGGGCGGCGAGGCGGTCGAGCTGCGCCTGTACGGCGGGATCGCTGCTGTGGGCATGGTCGGGCATATTGGCTCCCTCTCCCCTTCAGGGGAGAGGGCCGGGGAGAGGGGGAGTCTGAAACCGGCCTCGATGGTGCAATTGGGAAGAGAGTCCCCCTCTCCCTAACCCTCTCCCCTGAAGGGGAGAGGGGACTGTTATGCCGCCTTCTCGGGCGCCATATAGCCGATCAGACGGCCGAGCGTTTCCGGCAGGTCCTTGCGGTGCACCACCATGTCGATCATGCCGTGGTCGAGCAGATATTCGGCGCGCTGGAACCCCTCGGGCAATTTCTCGCGGATCGTATTCTCGATCACGCGCTGGCCCGCGAAGCCGATCAGCGCCTTGGGTTCGCTGATCTGCACGTCGCCCAGCATCGCATAGCTCGCCGTGACGCCGCCCGTGGTCGGGTCGGTCAGCAACACGATATAAGGCAAGCCCGCCCGGCGCAGCCGCGCCAGCGCGACCGTCGCGCGCGGCATCTGCATCAGCGACAGCGTGCCTTCCTGCATGCGCGCGCCGCCTGCCGCCGTGATCGCGATATAGGCGCAGCCGCGGCGGATCGCCTCCTCGACGCCGGCGACGAAGGCTTCGCCGACCGCGACGCCCATCGACCCGCCCATGAAGGCGAAATCCTGCACGCCGACCACGGCGGGCTGTCCCGCGATGCGGCCGAAGGCGTTCTGATAGGCGTCGCGGTCGCCGGTTTGCGTGCGCGCGGCCTTGATGCGGTCGCTGTACTTCTTGGTGTCGCGGAACTTCAGCGGATCTTCGGGCGCGGCGGGCGCGGCGATCAACTCATGCCGGCCTTCGTCGAACAGCTGCGCGAAGCGTTCCTTCGCGCCGATGCGGTCGTGATGGTCGCAGCGCGGGCAGACGTTGAGATTATCCTCCCACTCCTTGACGAACACCATCTGCTGGCACTGGCGGCACTTGTGCCACAGATTGTCGGCGGTATCGCGCTTCGCCGCGAAGGGCAGGGCGTTGCGGACGCGGTCGATCCAGCTCATGCGGCAGTCTCCTTTGCGCCGTGGATAGCATCGGCGAGCGTGCGGGTGAAGACTTCCACATGCGGCGCGGCGGCGTCGCCATGCTCGGCGATGATGTCGATGAAGGCCGACCCGACGACGACGCCGTCGGCGACACGGGCGATGGCGGCGGCCTGCTGCGGCGTGC
>PHEM01000315.1 GCA_002842935.1 Alphaproteobacteria bacterium HGW-Alphaproteobacteria-13
ATCGAGGGATGAATGTGTCTCCCCTCCCGCCTGCGGGAGGGGTTGGGGGTGGGCAGCACCGTTTCAGGTGCCCACCCCGCTGCGACTAACGAGCAAGCTCGTAAGTCTCGCTGCCCCTCCCGCCTGCGGGAGGGGGTGTCAGTTCTTCCCCGCATCCTCCGGCATCGCCAGCCCGTTCCGGATCATCACCGGCAATTGCGTCAACGTGAAGAGGAAGGACAGGGCCGTCACGCCCCATACCTTGATGGTCAGCCAGGTGTCGAAGCTCATCCGGTCCGCCTCGATCATCTCGTACATCACATGATTGGCGATGCCCAGCGCGGCAAAGAACAGGCCCCAGTTGCGCGACAGCAGCAGCCAGCCCTTTTCCGTCACGCCCTCCAGCGCCGATTGCAGCAGATATTTCAGCATCGGCCGCCCGAGCGCCCAGCCGCCGAGCAGCAGCAGGGCAAAGGCGGCATAGATGATCGTCGGCTTCATGACGATGAAGCGCGCGTCGTGGAACCAGACGGTCAGCGCGCCGAAACCGAGCACGAGGATGCTCGACATCCACAGCATCGGCGAAATCTTGCCCAGCTTCCATTTCGATACCGCCATCGCGATCAGGATCGCCACCATGAAGGCGACCGTGCCCTTGATCGCGCCCGTCGTCGCGGCAAGGGCGCCCTCGCCGCCGGACGTGAATCTATAGGTCAGGAAAAAGACCAGCAGCGGCCCGAAATCGATCGCGAAATTCAGCCAACCATGCTTGGCGGGCGGCGGCGCGGGGACGGGTTCGGGACCGCCGGGAAGTTGCTCGATCTGGCCGCTCATCGGATATTTCCTGCAATGATGCCTGCGATCTCGTCCGCGTCGAACGGGCGCAGGTCGTCGATGGTTTCGCCGATGCCGATGGCGTGGATCGGCAGGCCGTGCCGCTCCGCCGCCGCGACCAGGACGCCGCCGCGCGCCGTGCCGTCGAGCTTTGTCATGACCAGCCCCGTCACGCCCGCGACCTCGCGGAACACGTCGATCTGCGACAGCGCATTCTGCCCCGTCGTCGCGTCGAGCACCAGCACCACGTCGTGCGGCGCGGCGGGGTTGAGGCGGCCCAGCACGCGCTTGATCTTGGCGAGTTCGTCCATCAGCTCGCGCTTGTTCTGAAGCCGCCCGGCGGTGTCGACGATCAGCACGTCGATGCCCGTCGCCGTCGCCTGTTTCACGGCGTCGAAGACGATGCCCGCCGCGTCCCCGCCTTCCGGTCCCGCCATGATCGGCACGCCCAGCCGTTCGGCCCAGACCTTGAGCTGGCCGATGGCGGCGGCGCGGAACGTGTCGCCCGCGACCAGCATCACGCCATAATCCTGTTCCTGGAACAGGTGGGCGAGCTTGGCGATCGTCGTCGTCTTGCCCGACCCGTTGACGCCGATGACCAATATGACTTGCGGGCGCGGAAAGGCGTCGATTTCCAGCGGCTCGGCGACGGGGCGCAGCACGGCGGCGATTTCCTCGGCGACGACGCGGCGCAGTTCCTCGGTGCCGTTCGCGGCGACGTCGCGGCGTTCGGACAGGCGGTCGCGGATGCGCGCCGCCATGGCGGGACCAAGGTCGGCGGTGATCAGCGCTTCCTCGATGCGGTCGAGATCCTCGTCGTCCAGCCGCGCCTTGCCGCCCGTCAGACCCGACAGATTCTCGCCCAGCCGTTCCGACGTGCGGCGAAGGCCGCCGAGCAGCCGTTCGCTCCAGCTCGTTCCGCTCATGCGGCAATATCCTTTTCGGTTCTGGCTGCGATCATCCGGTCGCCGTCGCGCGCGGTCAGGCGGACGGGGACGATGGTGCCGGGCGCGGCGGGGGCGGTCAGCGCCAGCGCCGCGAAATTCTGTGCATGTCCGGTCAGGCCGTCCCGCTCGACCAGCATCTGCGCGGCCGTGCCTGCCTGCCGGTCGAGCCAGGCGTGACGGCGGCGCGCATTGGCTTCGCGCAGCAGGGCGGCGCGGCTGCGGGCGGCGGCGCGTCCGACTTGCGGCATGCGTGCGGCGGCGGTCCCGGCGCGCGGGCTGTAGGGGAAGATATGGCCGAAGACGATGTCGCATTCGTCGATCAGCGCCAGCGTGTTCGCGAACATCGCCTCGTCCTCGGTCGGAAAGCCCGCGATCAGGTCGGCGCCGATCGCGATGTCGCCGCGCGCGGCCTTCAGCCGCTCGGTCAGCCGCACGGCGTCGGCGCGGCGATGGCGGCGCTTCATGCGCGTCAGCACCATGTCGTCGCCGGCCTGCAAGGACAGGTGGACATGCGGCATCACGCGCGGCTCTTCGGTCAAGAGCGCGAACAGCGCCTCGTCGATGCGCGCGGGGTCGAGCGAGGACAGGCGCAGGCGTTCGACGGGCAGCGTCAGCAACGCCTCGACCAACGCGGCGAGACTGGCGCCGCTGTCGTCGCCATAGCTGGCGAGGTCGACGCCCGTCAGCACGATCTCCCGCTGTCCGCGTGTCAGCGCCGTGCGGGCGGCGGCGAGGACGGTCTCGATGGTCGCCGACCGGGCTTGCCCGCGTGCGAGCACCGTCGCGCAGAAGGTGCAACTGTGCGAGCAGCCGGTCTGGACGCCGAGGAAGGCGCGGGCGTAGTCCGGGCCGGAGAGGGCGGGAGAAAAGGAAGAACGGGGCTTCGACAAGCTCAGGGCGAGCGGGGAATGGGAGGTTGCGTTATCAGAATCCGTTTGCCCTGAGCTTGTCGAAGGGCCGTTCTTTTCTTCTTCGGCGCGATAACTCTCGACCAACCCCTTCGCATCGTTTGCGACCACGCGCGCGCCCATCGCCGCGAAGCGCTCGCCTTCCAGCTCCGCCGCGCAGCCCGTCACGAAGACATCGGCGCCGGGCCGCTCCCTCAGCGCGCGGCGCACCGCCTGCCGCGCCTGCCGTACGGCCTCGTCGGTGACGGCGCAGCTATTGACGACGACGGCATCTCGCGGCGCGGCGGCGCGGATCGCCTCGCCCTCGGCGATGTTCAGCCGGCATCCGAAATTGACCACGCGCGGACTCACCCGAAGCGCGCCCAATCGGTCTCGCCTTCATAAACGCGCGTCGCCGCGCCGCTCATGACGATCGGCTCGCCCGCTGCCCAGCGGATGACGAGGTCGCCGCCGGGCAGCGCGACCGTGACGGGCGATTGCACCAGCCCGGCGCGGATCGCCGCGACGGCGGTCGCGCAGGCGCCTGTGCCGCACGCCTGCGTCAGCCCGACGCCGCGCTCCCACACGCGAAGCTGCAAGCGGTCGGGACCGTCGAGGCTGGCGACGTTGACGTTGACGCGTTCCGGGAACAGCGGGTCGGTCTCGATACGCGGGCCGAGTTCGCCCAGCGGCACGGCGTCCGCCTCCGGCACGAAGAAGATGAGATGCGGGTTGCCGACATTGACGGCCGCGCCATGTTCCAGCTCGTCCCACGCGACGGGCATGTCGCGCGTGTCCATCGGCATGGCGAGCGGAATCGCCTCCCAGTCGAATGTGGGTTCGCCCAGCACGACCTCCGCGCCGCCGTCGGCGGGCGTGACGCGCAGCATCCCGCCCAGCGTCTCGATCACCGCGGGCTTGCCGATCAGCGTCGCGACGCAGCGCGTGGCGTTGCCGCATGCCTCCACTTCGCTGCCGTCGGCGTTGAAGATGCGCATCCGCACGTCGGCGTTCGCGGAGGGTTCGAGCAGGATGAGCTGGTCGCAGCCGATGCCGCGCCGCCGGTCGGCGATGGCGTGAGCGCGCGCGGGCGTCATCTCGACCGCCCGCTCGCGCGCGTCGATGACGACGAAGTCGTTGCCCAGCCCGTGCATCTTGATGAAGCGATCCGCCATAGCCCGCGCATGTAGGGGCGCGAAGGCGCGGAGTCTAGCGATGTGCCGACGGCGACGGGCAGGGCGCCTCGAGATCTGTCCTGTTCAGGTTGATCCGTTCGTCCTGAGGAGGGGCTGAGCTTGTCGAAGACCCGTCTCGAAGGACGCTGGCGCGGCGCATGGTCCTTCGAGACGCCATTTCGACAAG
>PHEM01000316.1 GCA_002842935.1 Alphaproteobacteria bacterium HGW-Alphaproteobacteria-13
GAGTCAGAACGCGGCCGAGGAAGCCTCGCGCGAAGCGAGCACCGGCAATGTCTCACTCGGCAACTCGAACATCGACAATTCGACGGTGTTTTCCCGCCAGTTTGCGCAGGGCAATCTTGCCCCCAACATCACCTATGGCGCCACGCAGACGCGTGGTTTCAGCGACAGCGGCACGCAGACCACCAGCTTCCCCGATGGAGAGTTCGCTGCTGTCCCGAATTCAAGCTATCCGTTCACGCCGACACTGGGGCAGGACTTCACCGGCCGCCTCGGAACGATGGCGAGCCAGAGCCGGACGCAGAGCGAGACTTATGCCAACCTTGCCCAGCAATCGACGAGCTCTGCGCTCACCCGGTTCAGCGAGATCCGCAACGCCTACAGCCAGGGTCAAAGCTCCGACACGGTCAGCGGCGTCGGCACGAATGACAGCATCGGCACGGCATTCAGCGAAGTCGACAATGCCTCAAGGACGCTCCAGCAGCAGTTCGGCCTGTCCCGGCGCGCCTCCGACGACATTACGATCTCATGGTTCCTCAATGGCGAGGTAAATGGTGGGGCTGGAGCCAATGTTGGCGTAGCTCAAGTGGGTGCCAAGGCCAGAGGTGGCCGCAACCAGTCATGGACAGACAGCGATATCGGGATCGCCTCAGAAGACCGCGGCAGAATCATGGGAACGCTGCGCCAGCTTTCCGACAGTCGCAACTGGTCGAACACGCGTGAAGGCTTTCTGCGCGAGACAAGCTCGAGCTCGGTATCGCAGGTGTCGACCAGTTCGTCGGGTCTCAGCCGATCGCTGACGGAAGCCGAGAGCTACACGCGAGAGGCGCGTCGGGCCGAAGAGATGGCCAGTCGCCTCGAGAACCAGGCCAGCTGGTACGAGGCCAACAGCGCCGCTGGCACACTGAACCTGAGCCAGGCCTATCGCGAATGGGGCATGGCCGAGATCGAAGCCAATCGCGACTATTACGGGCCGGTGCGCTTCGACGACATCGAGTTTCAGATGAGCGCGCGCGGCCAGCAACTGCAATCGCGGTTTGTCGAAAGCTATGCCGATCGGCTGCAGGACGACATCGAAGCCGACCTTTCATTGCCGGACTTCGCTCCTGTCAGCCGCCCCGGGATCGGGAGTGCTGGGCAGGTGCGAGCTAGGGGAGCCGTGGGCTCTGCAGGTGGTCCCTCAATGCCCGATGCTCCTGATCGGTCTGACATCACGGATGAGGTCGAGCGGGTTCGCCAGCAGGGTCGTGGAAGGATTGGTACTGTTGGAGGTTACCTGGACCGCCGGACGCAGGGCGCCACAGGTGCAAGCGAGGAAGCGGCTGATGAGGTGAAGGAGTGGGGCAATAGGTGATTACAGGATCACGTCCTGCACAATCACAAAGACGACGAAACCGATTAGAATGAACGCAGCGGCGAGGATCACTGCTCGAGCCCATCGATCGACCAAGGCCTTCTTCCAAGAGTATGACGTTAGGCGATTTTCGGAGATGGCACGGTCGATCTCTCGTAGACCCTTCCAGTTCGCCTGGTCGTTTTGATCCTTCTCGTCATCCATTTCCATCGCTCCGACCTACATAAAGTAGCAAATTTGATGCATTATCGGCGATTAGCCAATTTACATCTCGATATTGACACATTAACTGTCGTCATGTAAAGACGCAAAATCGCTACACAAAGCTCTATAACCGAGATAATGTCTCGATAATGCCACATTATAATACATCAGATCTGCGCCCTCTCTCGGTGCTGCTATCCGACCTCGGGAAGCAGATCGAAGCATATCGCATATCACGCAACCTCAAGCAGGCCGAGCTTGCGGAAATGGCAGGTATCTCGCGTTCAACGCTCGCCCGCCTGGAAGCCGGTAATGGCGGGACCATCGATAGCCTCGCCAGGATAATGCGTGCGCTCGAAATTGAAGGCCGCCTGCTGGATGTCATGCCGGACGCCAAGCTAAGCCCGCTCGATCCCCGGTCCGACACCGGCAAGGCGCGTCAAAGGGTGCGCAAGCCTTCTGAAGGTGAGGCTGGCGAGGAGTGGAGCTGGGGTGACGAGGCCCCATGACCCGTGCCGTAGTCAATCTCTGGGGTCGTCAGATCGGCGCCGTCCTGTGGGATGCGGATCGCGATGTCGGGGTTTTCGAATACACTCCGGAATTCAGTCGCAGCGGCATTGAAGTCGCCCCGCTCACAATGCCATTGCGAAGCGGCGTCTACGACTTTCCCGCGCTGAATTACGAAACCTTCAAAGGCCTACCGGGAATGCTTGCCGACAGCCTGCCCGACAAGTTTGGTAACGCCCTCATCAACCGTTGGCTTGCCGAGCAGGGCCGCACAGCCGACAGCTTCGATCCGGTCGAGCGCCTTTGTTACACCGGCCGCAGAGGCATGGGCGCGCTCGAATTCGAGCCCGCTACCGGTGAGCGCCGTGAACAGGGCCGGCCGGTCGATATCGCTCCGCTTGTCGAGCTCGCCAACAGGGTCATTGCCGCGCGTGAAGAGCTGGCCGGTGTGCTCAAGGGTGAAGATGATCATCGCGCACTTCAAGAGATCTTGCGCGTCGGCACCTCTGCTGGTGGTGCCCGGGCCAAGGCCGTCCTCGCCTGGAATGAGGAGACCGGAGAATTCCATTCAGGGCAGCTGACTGCAGGGCCCGGCTATACGCAATGGCTGGTCAAATTCGATGGCGTGTCGGGCAATGCCGACAAGGAACTCGCCGACCCGATGGGCTTCGGCCGGCTTGAATACGCTTGCTATCTGCTAGCCCGAGAGGCTGGCATCGACATGGCTCGCTCTCGCCTGCACGAAGAAGGCGGGCGCGCACATTTCATGACCCTGCGGTTCGACCGCACGCCTGACGGCAAGAAGCTTCACATGCAGTCGCTGTGCGCGATGCGCCATTTCGATTTCAACCTCGCTCGGGCCTATAGCTACGAGCAGGCAATCGAGACCATCCGCATGCTCGGTCTCGGACGCGAAGCGATCAAGGAGCAGGTGCGCCGGGCGCTACTCAATGTCTTCATCCGCAACCAGGACGACCACACCAAGAACATCGCCTTCCTGATGGATAGCTCGGGTCGCTGGAGCCTCTCGCCCGCATTCGATGTCGTCTATGCCTACAATCCTGACGGGGACTGGACCAACGAGCACCAGATGTCTCTGGCCGGCAAAACGGACGGCTTCGAACTCGATGACCTGCTGGTATTCGGGAAGTTCGCTGACCTTAAAACGATTGAGACAAAAGCGATCATATCCGAGATCGGTGCCGCAGTAGACCGCTGGTCTCAATTTGCACGAGACGCCGGAGTGCCAGGCGCCATGGCACAAAAGGCAAAGCGAGGATTCAGATCATTCTAGCAGGCCAATAGGCAGGCAAGCAGAAGTCTGTAACTCCTTGGCCGTCAACAGCTTCAGGAGATTTGGGAAACCATCGGACCAACCCCGATCCCCGCCGAAAGCGTACGAAAAGCATCGGTGCGAGAATTGCTCTTCGGTCATGGCGATCCGCCCATCGAAACCTGCGACTCATGCGATGACCTTCATTCGGCCGGCAGCTTCAGCGATGCACTGTAGCGCCATCGCGATCTCGCTCTTGCAGGTCGTCGGTGCCGTACTAAGACGAACGACCTCGGCGGCTTCATTCGCATCGAGTCCCATCGCACGGAGAACGTGGCTTGGTTCGGGAATTCCGGAAGTACAGGCCGAACCGCGCGCCAAGGCCACGTCAGGCTGCAAAAGAGCAACGAGCCTCTCCTCGCCGAGGAAGACCTCTGCATGTTCACCGTCGAAAAGAAAGTGTCCCGCCATGGTCTTCGGTATGACCGTGTTGATGAAGCTATCGGGGTTGTCGATCGAAACGCTGTGGCCATCATCGATCCGCATGATTGAGAACTCACGACCGCCCATGGTGTGAGGATCAGCGTGCAATAGGCACCCCCTTCGTGGGGTGATCGGCGTGTAAAAAGGACCCCTTCATCCCGGGGATTTAGTCGGCCGACTGGTTTTGAT
>PHEM01000317.1 GCA_002842935.1 Alphaproteobacteria bacterium HGW-Alphaproteobacteria-13
GACCTGCTGTTCCTCGCGCGCGACATCCGCAGCGACCGCGTCGTTTCGGCGTGGCTGCGCGCCGCCGCCGACGGTGCGGTGCAGAGTCTCGTCGCCGTGGCGGACGGGGCGATCATTGCCGCGACCGCGCTGGTGCGCGACGGGCTGGGCTGGTCGGGGCATGTCGCCGAACTGCGCCTGCTCGTCGCGCCCGCGTGGCGCGGCAAGGGACTGGGCCGCGCGCTGCTGGAGGCGAGCGTCCGCGCCGCCGCGGCGGAGGGGGCCGGCAAGGTCGTCGCCTATATGACGCCCGACCAGCATCCGGCGATCACGGTGTTCGAGGAATGCGGCTTCCGGGCCGAGGCGCTGCTGCGCGACCATGTCCGCGACGCGGCGGGCGACGCGCACGATCTGGTGCTGCTGTCGCTCGACATCGGCAAGGCGCAGGCGGTGGGGGAGGCGTATCGTTAGGCGATAGGTCCCCGACGAGACGCCATTCCTCTCCAGTTCGTAGCGTGAGGACCGCGTTGTCCCGCTTGCCGCCGCATGAACGAAGCGGCCATTTTGCGACAATTTGCGACAATTTTCCGTCTGTTCGGCAAGTCGTTGGGACAAGTCGTGCCTAGAAGCGTTGCATCGGGACCAGCCACTCTCCCCTCTCAAGGTCCCATGAAGGAGTTCGCACCGTGAAAAAGATCGCTCTTTTGACTTTGGGCGCCGCCCTGATCGCCACGCCCGCCATCGCCGCCCAGCGCGGTCCCGCCGACGCCAAGCCGACGCTGACGCGCGCCGAGGCGCAGACCCGTGCGGCCGAAATGTTCGCGAAGCTCGACGCCAACAAGGACGGAAAGCTCGACGCCGCCGACCGCGCCGCCCGGCGCACGGCCATGCAGGCAAAGCGCTTCGAGGCGCTCGACGCCAACAAGGACGGCAGCGTCAGCAAGGCCGAATGGGACCAGCACGCCGCCAAGCGCGGCGAGAAGCGCGCCGCTGCCGGCGAGGCCCGCGACGGCAAGCGTCATGCGATGCGCGGACCCGGCAAGCGCGGCGGCCATCGCATGGGCGGCGGGATGAAGCCCGGCGGCGCGGGTGACAAGGTCATCACGCAGGCCGAGTTCGTCGCGGCGGCGCTCGCGCGCTTCGACCGGCTCGACGCCAACAAGGACGGTCAGGTGACGACTGAGGAACGGCAGGCCGCGCGCACGGCATGGAAGGCCAAGGCCGAGGAACGGCGCGCACAGCGCGGCGCGGCTCCCGCCACCAAATAAGGCCCTCCGGCAGGGCGCGACGGGCTTGGGCAGGCTCTCCTCCCCCGGCCTTGCCTTCGCCGCCGCACCCTGCCAGCAGGAGATCGCCCATCGGCCTCGCGCCGGTGGGCGAACCCTGTTTTCCGAATGGACTCATGATGACCGACAGCGATACGCCCCGCATCCTGCTGATCGACGACGAACCCTCGATCCGCGAGCCGCTGTCCGAATATCTGACGGCGCAGGGCTTTGCCGTCACCGACGCGGCGAATGCGGCGGAGGCGCGCTCGGTGCTGCGCGCGCAGCGGGTGGACCTGGTCGTCAGCGACATCATGATGCCGGGCGAGGACGGGCTATCGCTGACGCGCCACTTGCGCGAGACCAGCGCCACGCCGGTGATCCTGCTGACCGCGCGCGCCGAGGATACGGAACGGATCATCGGGCTGGAGATCGGCGCCGACGATTATGTCGTCAAACCCTTCAACCCGCGCGAACTGGTCGCGCGCATCCGCACCGTGCTGCGCCGCACGCAGGCGAACGGGCGCGCGCTCGATCCCGGCGGCACCAGCTATGCCTTCGGCCGCTGGGTGCTGCGCGAAGTGGAGCGCGTGCTGGTCGATGAAAGTGGGCAGGAAGTGGCGCTGTCGTCGGGCGAATATCATCTGCTGCACGCGCTGCTGCGCCACCCGCGCCAGGTGATGAGCCGCGACCGGCTGCTCGATCTGGTGCGCGGGCGCGAGGCTGACATCTTCGACCGCGCGATCGACAATCTGGTCAGCCGCCTGCGCAAGAAGATCGAAGTCGATCCCGCGCAGCCGCAGATCGTCAAGACCGTGTGGGGCGGCGGCTATACGCTCGCCTGCGAAGTTAAGCGGCTGGGACCGGCGGCATGAGCTTTCGTCTGTGGCCGCGCAGCCTGATCGGGCAGCTCGTCTTCGCCGTCGCCGCGACGCTGTTCGTCGCGCAGGCCATCAACTTCACCTTGCTGGCGCGCGGGCAGAAACAGCAGATGCTGGCGCACGGCGGCGGCATGGCCGGAGCGCGGATCATCGACGTGATCGACCGCGACCGGCGCGGGGTCGTCGAGCATGACGAGCGCGGGCGCGAACGCGGGCCGCGCTTTCAGGTGCTCGACCACAAACCGCCGCGGCCGGAGCGTGCCATCGCCATGCCGGAACTCGCGCGCTATGTGTCGGGCCTGCTGGCCGAGGCGGACATCCGCGCGGCATCGGTCGAGGCATGGGCGGCGCCCAACCGCGCGCGCATGCGCAACCCCGAATATTCCGAGGAGCGCGTCGCCATCGTGACGGCGGAGGTCGATGGCCGCTTCTATGTCGTGCGCAGCCGCCTGCCTGCCGAGCGCAGCCGCCTGCAGGGTTTTCTGATCTGGCAGACGCTGTTTCTCTATCTGTTGCTGCTGGTGCCGATCATGGCGATTGCGTGGCGCGCCGCCCGGCCGCTGCGCGCCCTGACGCGCGCGGCGCGCGCCAATCCCGCGCTGCGCGACACGACGCCGCTGGAGGAAGCGGGACCGTCCGATGTGCGCGACCTGATCGGCGCGTTCAACGCCTATCGCGGCCGGATCGCGGCGATGCTGTCCGACAAGGACCGGATGCTCGGCGCGCTCGGCCATGACCTGCGCACGCCGCTCGCCAGCCTGCGCGTGCGCGTCGAGCAGGTCGAGGACGACCGGCTGCGCGACAAGATGATCGCCAGCATCGAGGAAATGACGGCGATGCTTGCCGACATCCTCGCGCTCGCGCGCGCGGGCGCGGGGACCGAGGCGCCGGAACGAGTCGACCTGGCCGCGCTGGTCGGCGAACTCGCCGCCGACTATCGCGAGCAGGGCAAGGATGTGACGCTGGGCGCCGTGGACGAAGCGGGCGCGCTCGCGCGGCCGATGCTGCTGCGCCGCGCGCTCCGCAACCTGATCGACAATGCCGTCGCCTATGGCCTGCGGGCGCGGCTGGCGGTCGCGGCCGCTGACGCGCATGTGCGGATCATCGTGTCGGACGATGGCCCGGGTCTGGACGAGGAGCAGATCAGGGCCTTGATCGAACCTTTCGCGCGCGGCGAGGAATCGCGCAACCGCGCGACGGGCGGCGCCGGTCTCGGCCTGTCGATCGCCCGCGATGTCGCGGAAGGGGAGGGCGGCGAGCTGACACTCGCCAACCGGGAAGGCGGCGGGCTGGATGCCGTCATCATATTGCCGTTTCAGACGTAGATCGCGACCCCCTGGCTGCCGCTCAGCACGGCCTCGCCCGCGCGGTTCCAGATCAGCATGTCCTGCACCGAAAAGCCGCCGCGCGCATGGTCGGTGCGCGCCGACAGCAGCCACCAGCCATCGTCGGTCGCGGGCGTCCCCGTCAGCATGTTGACCGTCCAGTTCATCGAGCTGATCGGCCCGAACTGCTTGAACAGCGCCATGGCCGCGGGCGGCAGCGCGTCGCCCATCGCCAGCATCGCGACCGCCGGGTGACAAGCGGGCTGCTCGACGAAGCGCACCCAGGTCAGATATTCGCCGCGTTCCTCGTTCCAGCCGAAGCGCGGACCAGTCACGGGGCGCATGTCGAAATGCCGGGAAAAGGCCGGACGGACCTTGTGTTCGGGGACGGGAGCCAGCGCCTCGGGCGAGGGCACGTCGGGCATGACGAGGCCGCAATGATCGACATGGCTGGTCCGGTCGCCCGAAAAGGCAAAGACCGCCGCCGTGCCGAACCCCTGGTCGCTCGATACGCCCGCCTCGACGAACAGGCTCGATTTC
>PHEM01000318.1 GCA_002842935.1 Alphaproteobacteria bacterium HGW-Alphaproteobacteria-13
GCCTGTCGGTGTCCTTCATCGACGCCGCGACGCAGGCGATGCAGCGCATCACGCTGGCCGACGGCAAGACGATCGACCTCAAGCTGCCCGCGGGCGTCGAGACGGGGACGCAGATGCGCCTCGCGGGAAAGGGGCAGCCCGGACCCGGCGGCAACGGCGACGGCATCGTCACGATTACGGTCAAGGACCATGTCTTTTTCGTGCGCGACGGCGCGAATATCCGGCTCGACCTGCCGATCACGCTGACGGAGGCGGTCCAGGGCGCGAAAGTGAAAGTGCCCACGGTCGACGGTCCCGTTATGCTGTCGATCCCCGCCGGGTCGACGTCGGGCAAGGTGATGCGCCTGAAAGGCAAGGGTTTCAGCCAGAAGGGCGGCGGCCGGGGCGACCAGCTCGTGCGGCTGATGGTCGATCTGCCCGCCGGGGACGCGGGACTGGCAAAGCTGGTCGAGGGTTGGACCGACACCCGCGCGGTGCGCGCGGAGCTTGGTGTATGATGCGTGGCTGACGGCAACGGAAAGCAGAAGGTTGCAGCGCTGGAGCGCGAGATCGCCGAAGAGGTCGGCAAGCTGTTCCGCGCCGAAGGTCACTCGCCCCACTCGCCCGAGGCGCGCGCGGAAAGCGCCAAGCGCATGCATCTGCGCGCCCGCGCCCAGGGCATCATCGAACGCGGCCGTGAACAGATCGGGCCGGGCACGCGCGCCTTCACCATCGTGCGCCGCGTCGTCGTCGGCACCTATACCGACGGTTTCATCCACGCCGGAAATCTCGCCTATCTGGCGCTGATCGCGCTGTTTCCCTTTTTCATCTTGATGGCGGCGGCGCTCAGCCTGCTGGGCGGCAGCGCGGGTGGCGAGGAGGCGATCGAGACGGTGTTCTCGATCATGCCGCCCACGGTCGCCAATACGCTGGCGGGACCCGTCCGCGAAGTGATGACGGCCCGCACCGGCATTTTCCTGTGGCTGGGCGCGATCGTCGCGCTGTGGACGGTCGGCAGCCTGATCGAAACCGTCCGCGACATATTGCGCCGCGCCTATGGCACGCATTTCAGCCGGGGTTTCGTTCACTATCGCCTGCTGTCGATCGGCATCACCACGGGCGCGGTGGTGCTGATGATCCTGTCGTTCAGCGCGCAAGTGCTGATCGTCGGCATCGAACAATTCATCGGCCTGTTCCTGCCCACGGCGTTCAAGACGGCGGGCACCGTCGCGATCTCGCGCGTGGTGTCGGGGCTGGGGCTGTTCCTGGCCATCTATCTGCTCTTCTATACGCTGACGCCGTCCAAATACCGGCGGCTGAAATGCCCGAAATGGCCCGGCGCGCTGTTCACGACCCTGTGGTGGATCGGCGTGACGCTGGCGCTGCCGCCGCTGCTCGCGGGGCTGCTGCGCTATGACGCGACCTATGGCAGCCTGGCGGGGGTGATGGTCGCGCTGTTCTTTTTCTATCTCGTCGGATTGGGTATGGTCATGGGCGCGGAACTCAATGCCGCGCTCGTCGAGGTTGAGGATTTGGGCCATGACGCTATTGGGCGCGTCGATGACATCATCGTGGAAGACGAAGACAAAGGGACCGGAGAAATAAGATGACGGGTCTGATGAAGGGCAAGCGCGGGCTGATCATGGGTCTCGCGAACGACAAGTCGCTCGCGTGGGGGATCGCGAAGGCGCTGCATGCGCACGGCGCGGAACTGGCGATCAGCTATCAGGGCGAAGTGATGGAAAAGCGCGTGAAGCCGCTGGCCGACCAGCTCGGCTGCGATTTCCTGATCGATTGCGACGTCGGCGACATGGACAATCTCGACGCCGCCTTCGCCACGCTCGCCGCGCGCTGGCCGACGATCGACTTCGTCGTCCATGCGATCGGCTATACCAACAAGGAGGCGCTGCGCGGCGCCTATGCCGATGTCGGGCTGGAAGACTTCCTGATGACGATGAACATCAGCGTCTACAGCTTCACGGCGGTGGCGAAGCGCGCGGCGGCGATGATGACGGAAGGCGGTTCGATGCTGACGCTCAGCTATTATGGCGCGGAAAAGGTGATCCCGCATTACAATGTCATGGGCGTCGCCAAGTCGGCGCTGGAAACCAGCGTCAAATATCTCGCCAACGACTATGGTCCGCAAGGCATCCGCGTGAACGCGATCTCGGCCGGGCCGATCAAGACGCTGGCGGCGTCGGGCATCGGCGATTTCCGCCTGATCCTGAAATGGAACGAATATAACGCCCCGCTGCGCCGCAACGTCACCATCGACGATGTCGGCGGATCGGCGCTCTATCTGCTGAGCGACCTGGCGGCGGGCGTGACGGGCGAGACGCACCATGTCGACGCGGGATACCACACCGTCGGCATGAAACAGGAAGATGCGCCGGATATCGCGCTTGCGTGATCATGCCCTCTCCCCTCGGGGGAGAGGGAGGGACCCATCGCGCAGCGATGGGAGGGTGAGGGCGTGAGCAACAGCCGCTTCCATGTTCGTGACGGAACCGTGGATCGCGCCCGCCGGTTACGCCGGGATGCGACGCCAGCGGAAAAGAAACTCTGGGCGGCCTTGAGAAACTCCGCCCTCGGCGGTTTCAAATTCCGGCGGCAACAGCGACTTGGTCCATTCGTTGCCGACTTTGTGTGTCAATCCGCGCGACTGGTGATAGAGATCGATGGTGATAGCCATGCGCGTCAGATCGATTATGACGCGCGGCGCACGGAGTTTTTGGCGAAAGAGGGATATCGAGTGCGACGCTTCACCAATCGGGACGTGATGGAGAGTCTGGAAGGCGTGTGCCGGGCGATCGAGGCCGCGCTCGCGGGCGGACCCTCACCCTCCCACGCGGCTGTGCCGCGCGGGTCCCTCCCTCTCCCCCAAGGGGAGAGGGAAGCATGAGTTTCAACAGCTTCGGACGCATATTGCGATTCACGACATGGGGCGAGAGCCACGGTCCCGCGCTGGGCGCGGTCGTCGACGGCTGTCCGCCGCGCCTGTCGCTGTCCGAAGCCGACATCCAGCCCTTTCTCGACAAGCGCCGCCCCGGCCAGTCGCGCCACACGACGCAGCGGCAGGAACCGGATCAGGTCCGCATCCTGTCCGGCACCTTCGAAGGCAAGACGACCGGCACGCCGATCAGCCTGATGATCGAGAATGTCGATCAGCGGTCGAAGGATTATGGCGCGATCGCGCAGGCCTATCGTCCCGGCCACGCCGATTATGCCTATGACGCCAAATATGGCATCCGCGACTATCGCGGCGGCGGGCGGTCGAGCGCGCGCGAGACGGCGGCGCGCGTCGCGGCGGGCGCGGTCGCGCGGCTGGTGATCCCCGAAGTGCAGATCCACGCCTGGGTCGCCGAAATCGGCGGCGACGCCATCGATCCCGCGAATTTCGACCTCGAGGAGATCGGCCGCAATCCCTTTTTCTGCCCCGACCCGGCCGCCGCTCAGCGCTGGGAGGCGCTGATGGACGGCGCGCGCAAGGCGGGCAGCTCGCTGGGCGCGGTGGTCGAATGCGCGGCGAGCGGCGTCCCGGCGGGCTGGGGGGCGCCCGTCTATGCCAAGCTCGACGCCGACCTTGCCGCCGCGATGATGGGCATCAACGCCGTCAAGGGCGTGGAGATCGGCGCGGGATTCCACGCGGCGCGGCTGCGCGGCGAGGAGAATGCCGATTCGATGCGTCCCGCCAGCGACGGCAGCAACCGCCCCGATTTCCTGTCGAACAACGCGGGCGGCATCGCGGGCGGCATTTCGACGGGCCAGCCCGTCGTCGTGCGCGTCGCCTTCAAGCCGACCAGTTCGATCCTGACGCCCGTGCCGACGATCAACCGCGCGGGCGAGGCGGCCGACATCGTGACCAAGGGACGCCACGATCCCTGCGTCGGCATTCGCGGCGCGCCGGTGGTGGAGGCGATGATGGCGCTGGTCCTTGCGGATCATAAGCTGTTGCACCGGGCGCAGTGCGGATAATCGCCGGGTGGACGCGATCCCCGGATTTGTCGCG
>PHEM01000319.1 GCA_002842935.1 Alphaproteobacteria bacterium HGW-Alphaproteobacteria-13
GACATCATCACCTGCATCCGCGAAGGGACGAGCGTTCACAAGGCGGGCCGCCTGCTCCACGCCAATGGCGAGCGCCATCTGAAGGCCTCGGCGGAGATGCGGCGGCTGTTCGCGGACTATCCCAAGGCTGTCGCGGAAAGCGCGAAGCTGCTCGCGCGCATCCGCTTCCGCCTCGACGAACTGCGCTATGAATATCCGCACGAACCCGTGCCGGAGGGATGGAAGCCGTTCGCCTGGCTGCACCATCTGGCGAAGACGGCGGCGGAGGAACGCTATGGCACGCCGCTTCCGCCCAAGGTCAAGCGGCTGCTCGGCAACGAGCTGCGGTTGATCCGGCGCCGCAATTATGTCCGATACTTCCTGACCGTCCACGACCTCGTCCGCTTCGCGCGCGCGCAAGACCCGCCAATCCTGTGTCAGGGGCGCGGGTCGGCGGCCAATTCGATCGTCTGCTTCCTGCTGGGCGTCACCTCGGTCGATCCGATGCAGCACGAACTGCTTTTTTCGCGCTTCATGTCCGCCGAGCGCGACGAGCCGCCCGACATCGACGTCGATTTCGAGCATGAGCGGCGCGAGGAAGTCATTCAGTATATCTATGACCGCTACGGCCGGACACGCGCCGGGATCGCCGCGACCGTGATCCATTACCGCGCGCGCAGCACGATCCGCGAAGTCGGCAAGGCGCTGGGCTTCAGCGAGGATGTGACGGCGCGGCTCGCCGACACGAGCTGGGGAAGCTGGGGCGACGAGGTTCCTGTCGAACGGCTGGCCGAGGCCGGGCTCGACCCGCATAATGGCGAGATCGAGCGGCTGCACCGTTTCGTCGGCGAACTGCTGCGCGCGCCGCGCCACCTGTCGCAGCATGTCGGCGGTTTCGTCCTGACCGAAGGGCGGCTCGACGAGCTGGTGCCGATCCACAATGCGGCGATGGAGGATCGCACCTTCATCGAATGGGACAAGGACGACATCGACGCGCTGGGGCTGATGAAAGTCGATGTGCTCGCGCTGGGCATGCTGACCTGCATCCGCAAATGCTTCGACCTGATGCGCGCGCACGGGCTGGGCGACCGGACGCTGGAGGTCGATATCGAATGCGAGGACCCCGCCGTCTATGAAATGCTGCAAAAGGGCGACAGCATCGGCGTGTTCCAGGTCGAAAGCCGCGCGCAGATCAACATGCTGCCGCGCCTGAAGCCGAAGATATTCTATGATCTGGTGGTGCAGGTCGCGATCGTCCGCCCCGGCCCAATCGAAGGCGACATGGTGCATCCCTATCTGAAACGGCGGAACGGAGAGGAAAAGGTCAGCTTCCCCAAACCCGCCCCGCCGCACCCGGAAGACGAACTGCACGAGGTTCTGGGCAAGACCTATGGCGTGCCGCTGTTCCAGGAACAGGCGATGAAGCTCGCCATCGTCGCGGCGGGCTTCACGCCCGAGGAAGCGAACGGCCTGCGCCGCGCGATGGCGACCTTTCGCAATGTCGGGACGATCGAGAATTTCCGCGAAAAGATGATCGGCGGCATGACCGCGCGCGGTTACGAGCGCGATTTCGCCGAACGCTGTTTCCGCCAGATCGAGGGGTTCGGCAGCTATGGCTTTCCCGAAAGCCATGCCCAGTCCTTTGCGCGGCTCGTCTATGTCTCGTCATGGATCAAGCATTATCATCCCGCCGTCTTCACCTGCGGCCTGCTCAATTCGCAGCCGATGGGCTTCTATGCCCCGGCGCAGCTCGTCCGCGACGCGCGCGAGCATGGGGTGGAGGTGCGCGCGGCCGATGTGAACGCCAGCCGGTGGGACAACAGCCTCGAACGGGCAGACGACGGCAGCCTCGCGCTGCGGCTCGGTTTCCGGCAGATCGACGGGTTCCGCGAACCGTGGGCGGACGCGCTGGTCGCGGCGCGCGGCGCCGGGGCGTTCGCGGGCATGGAAGAGATCGCCCGCCGCGCGGGCCTGCCGACGCGCGCACTGTCGCTGCTGGCCGAGGCGGACGCCTGCCGCTCGCTGAAGCTCGACCGGCGCCCCGCGCTGTGGGATGCGCGGCGCGTGCGGCAGGGCGTGCTGCCGCTGTTCGGCGCGGCGGGCGTGGGCGATCTGGGCGCGGAAACCAGTGCGCCGCTGCCGCCGATGCCGCCCGCCGAGCAGGTGCTGACCGATTATCAGACGACGCGCCTGTCGCTGAAAGGTCATCCGATGACCTTCCTGCGGCGCGCCTTCCGGGACGAAGGCGTGCTGAGCTGCACGGACGTCGCGGCGGCGAAAAACGGCACGATCGTCCGCGCGGCGGGCGTCGTGCTGATCCGTCAGCGGCCCGGCAAGGGCAATGCGATCTTCATCACGATCGAGGACGAAGGCGGCATCGTCAATATCCTGCTGTGGGCGCGCCATTTCGAACGCTATCGCCGCGCCGTGATGGCGTCGCGGCTGATGCTGGCACAGGGCGAGGTCCAGCGCAGCAAGGAAGGCGTCGTCCATTTGATGGCGACGCACATCATCGACCGCACGGCGATGCTGGACGGGCTGGGCGATGCGGCGACGAGCGAAGGAGCGACGGTGCGCCACGGGCATCCGCGCGACGTGCGGATCCTGCCGAAGTCGCGGGATTTTCATTAGGAGCAAATAAAATTCCTTCCCGCAAGCGGGGAGGTGGCAGCCCGTAGGGCTGACGGAGGGGGCTTTCGGTCTGGCGCGGCGCAAGGTTGGCCAGCCCCCTCCACCGCCTTCGGCGGTCCCCCTCCCCGCTTGCGGGGAGGAATAGGGAAATCAAACGAAAACGCCCCGGCCTTTGGGGGGCCGGGGCGTGACGCCGGGTCGCGGAAGAACCCGAAAAGATGAGGCGCGCCGCTTAGCGGAGCAGGTTCATCACGCCCTGCTGGCTCTGGTTCGCCTGCGCGAGCATCGCCGTCGAGGCCTGCGCCAGGATGCTGGCGGCCGCGAGGTTGGTCGATTCGGCCGAGAAATCGGCGTCTTCGATGCGCGATTTCGATTCCGTCAAATTCGTGACGCTCGACGTCAGATTATCGACAGACGCTTCGAGGCGGGCCTGCTGCGCACCCAGGTTGGCGCGGCCGGTCGCGACGGTGTTGATCGCCGCGTCGAGCGTCGCAAGCGCCGCAGCCGCATCCGCCGGGTCGGTGAAGTCAAGCGCATTGACCCCCAGCGACGTCGCGTCGAGGTTGCCGACGTTGATGGCGACGGCTTCGCCGCTGTTCAGGCCCGTCTGGATATTGAACGTCGAACCCGTGACGGCCGGAGCATAATCGGGGCTGGCGGGTGTCGGAGCGACATAACCGGGATCGAGGGGATCGCCGCCGGTCCCAGGATCAGCGGGGGTCCCGACCTCCGGAGAGATTTCAACGGTGCCGCCGCTGAGCAGGCTCTTGCCGTTGAACGTCGTCTGGCCGGTGATGTCGCCGATCTGCGAGGTCAGGGCCGCGACTTCGGCCTGAATCGCCGCGCGATCGCTCGTCTCCAGCGTGTCGGTCGCAGCCTGCATGGCCAGTTCGCGCATGCGGACGAGGATGTTCGAGACGCTGCCCATCGCGCTTTCCGCCGTCTGGACCAGCGAAATGCCGTCGTTGGCGTTGCGGATCGCCTGGTTCATGCCGCGGATGTTGGCGTTCATGCGAGTGGCGATACCCAGACCCGCGGCGTCGTCCTTCGCGCTGTTGATGCGCTTGCCGCTCGACAGGCGTTCCATGGCCTGCGACTGCATGTTGTTGGCAACACGCGAGGCATTCTGGGCGCGAAGCGCGCTCACATTGGTGTTGATGACAGTCATGTTCTTCCCTTTCCGGCCCGATGGCCATTCCCGTGTCGTTCGGCTCAACGAGCGTCACGATTGCAGTAACGGTCCGCGGCGGCGGCGCTTAAGCCGGCGCGTCAAAAAAACGCCGAAAAGGCCCGGAACCGCCTTGGGATATGGAATATTCCCTTGATTTTCCTTGGTTAAAATTTCTGGCACG
>PHEM01000320.1 GCA_002842935.1 Alphaproteobacteria bacterium HGW-Alphaproteobacteria-13
ACCAGCGCCGCCGCCTCGCTCGCCATGGGGCAGGCCGACGAGGGGCGGCCCGCCGTGCTGGTGCGGGGCCTGCCCCATCCCCGCCGCGAAGGCAGCGCCGCCGAACTCGTCCGTCCCGCGCAACTGGACCTGTTCCCATGATCCTCGCGCTCGCAGGCGGCGTGGGGGGCGCGAAGCTCGCCAATGGTCTTGCCGCCATCCTTCCGCCCGAACGGCTCGTGATCGCGGTCAACACCGCCGACGATTTCGAACATCTCGGCTTTCCCGTCTCGCCCGACATCGACACCGTCACCTATACGCTCGCCGGGATCAACGATCCGGTGCAGGGTTGGGGCATCGCGGGGGAAAGCTGGGCCTTCATGGACGCCGTCACCGCGCTGGGCGGCGAAAGCTGGTTCCGCCTGGGCGACCGCGACCTTGCCACCCATGTCCGCCGCCGCACGCTGCTACGCGACCACAGCCTGTCGGCCGTCACCGCGACCATCGCCGGAGCATTGGGCGTGCGCCACGCGATCGTGCCGATGAGCGACGATCCGGTCCGCTCGCTGGTGCGCACCGATGCCGGGGAGCTGGCGTTTCAGGACTATTTCGTCCGCCACCAATGCCGTCCGCGCTTCGAGTCCATCCGCTTCGACGGAGCGGACGCCGCGCGCCCCTCTCCCGGCCTTGCCGCCGCGCTGGCCGACCCGGCGCTGGAAGCGATCATCCTCTGTCCGTCCAACCCGATCCTCAGCATCGCGCCGATCCTCGCGATCCCTGGCGTGCGCGACGCGATCCTCGCCTCGCCCGCGCCGGTGGTGGCGGTGTCGCCCTTCATCGGCGGGCAGGCCGTGAAGGGTCCGGCGGCCAAGATCATGGCCGAACTCGGTCTCGCCACGACACCCGCCGCCGTGATCGCGCAATATGACGGCCTGCTCGACGGTCTCGTCATCGATCGCGCCGACGCGGACGGCGCCACATCGGCGATGTTCGTCACCGATACGCTGATGCGCGGCGCGGCGGATCAGCGGCGCCTTGCCACCGAAACGCTGGATTTCGCACGACGGCTGCGATGACCCCGCGCATCATCATCGCCGCGCGCCCTTTCGAGGAAGGGAAGGCGCGCCTGTCGGCCGCGCTGTCGCCCGCCGCGCGCGCCAGGCTCAACAGGCGTCTGTTCGATCACGTCCTGGCCGCCGCCGGTCCCGAGCGCTGCATCGTCGTCAGCCGCTCCGCCGCGCTGCTCGACCGCGCGCGCGCCGCGGGCGCCACCGGGCTTGCCGAAACGGGAACGGAACTCAACGCCGCACTGACCGAGGCCGCGGCGGCGGCGGGAGAAGGTCCGCTACTCGCGCTGAGCACCGACCTGCCCCTGCTCACTCCGGCGGACATCGCCGCGATGATCGAGGCGGGGGCGTCGGCCGATATCGTCGCCGCCCCCGACGCCTCGGGCACCGGCACCAACGCGCTGCTGATGGCCCGTCCCGGACTGATCCCCTATCGCTATGGTCCCGGCAGCTTTACCGCGCACCAGGACGCGGCGCGCCGGGCCGGTCTCCACTTCGCGCGGATCGACCGTCCGGGTCTGGCGCAGGATATCGACACGCCCGCCGATCTCGCCCGCCTGCCGCCCGATTTCCGCCGGCCCTGACGGGCGAAGCCGATCGTCCGAGTTCATCCTTGGCAGCCCCAATAATATACTGTAATGCACTTTTATCGAAAAGTGCCGGGAGAAGATGCATGGGGGATTCGGCTGTCGCCGCGGTCAGGCCGCTACCGCTCGAGGATGATATCAGCGCGGGATTCTGGGCCGCCGCGCGGGAGCGCAGGCTCGACATACAATATTGCTCGTCCTGTTCGCGCTGGAACCATACGCCCAGCCTGACATGCCCCAATTGCGGCAGCGAGGATCTGGCGTTCCGCCCCGCGTCCGGGCGTGGACTGCTCTATGCCTGGACGGTGCTGCACGAACCGCCTGCCCCCGGCTTTCGGGACATGGTCCCGCTGATCGTCGGCGTGGTCGAACTGGAGGAACAGCCGCGTCTGTTCATCACCACCAACATCCTTGGCGCGACGGTCGAGCAGCTTCGGCTGGGCGCGCCGGTGGAAGTCATGTTCGAAGAGGTCGCCGACGTGGTGCTGCCGCAATTCCGACTGGTGGGGGAATAAGACATGTGGGAATTTCGGGATAAGGTCGCCGTCGCCGGCGTCGGATACAGCAAATTGTCGCGGCGATCGGAACAGTCGCTCGCCGCGCTGACGGCGCAGGCGTGCGACGCCGCGCTGGCGGATGCGGGGCTGACTCGCGCGGCGCTGGACGGGCTGGCGACGATGCCGTCCATGCCCCGCTATGGCGGGGCCAGAGGCGCGGTCGAGGGCATCGACGTGGTGACGCCCTGGTTCCTTGGCGAACTGCTTGGGATCAACGAGCAGATCGAATGGATCGGATCGACCAACGGCATGGTCACGCAATCGCTGATCGATGCCGCGATGGCGATCGCATCGGGTGTGGCGACGCACGTCATCGTCTATCGCGCGCTGCACAATCCGCCCGGCAAATATATCAATTTCGAAAGCAGCCACGCGGGTGGGCACGAACAATATACCGCGCCCTATGGCTTCACCTCGCCGCCCGCCTGGGCCGCGACCTGCTTTCGGCGCTATTTCGAACTTTATGGCTATTCGCGCGCCGATTTCGCGCCCTTCATCGTCGGCAACCGCGCCAACACGATGAAGAATCCCAACGGATACTGGCGCGACAAGCCGCTGACCGAGGAGGATTATCTCACCACGCGGATGATCGCCGACCCGATGTCGCTGCTCGACTGCGACATTCCGGTGGACGGCTGCTGCGCGCTGCTGCTCACCTCCACCGAGCGCGCGCGCGACCTGAAGAAACCGCCGGCGCTGCTGACCGGCTTCGCCGCCTCCACGCATGTGGGACCGGCGGGCGTCGCGCAGAATCTGGAGGATCAGATCGCGGGTTCCGAGCAGGTTGCGCGCAGGCTGTGGGCGGCGACGGGCATGGGTCCGTCCGACGTGGACACCGCCCAGCTCTATGACGGTTTCAGCCTGTTCGTCATCACCTGGCTGGAGGGGATGGGACTGGTCCCCAAGGGCGAGGCCATGGCGTTCCTGCGCGAGGGTCACGGCAATCTTGACGGACGGCTGCCGATCAACACCGGCGGCGGCGCCCTGGGCGAAGGGCGGCTCCACGGCATGACCCATCTGGCCGAAGCCGTGATCCAGGTCACCGATCGCGGCGGCGAGCGGCAGGTGCCGGGCGCGAACCGATCGCTCGTCACCGTCTCCAACGGTCTCGCCAAGGCCACCGCCTTCCTGTTCAGCCGCGACGGCGGTTAGAACGGGATCGTCTCAGCCCGATAAAGCCCATCTCCCTTACCGGAGATGGGTCCCCACCTATCGCTGCGCCGCCGCGCGCGCTTCCGCGCGGATATAGTGCTGAAGCCCCTCGGTCTCCGCCAGGCCGATATCCTTGAAATCGGGCATCCCCGCCGGACGCAGCGCCCCGTCCCGCAGCACCGAGACCATCGCGTCGCGCGACAGCGGGATGGATGACCGGCGCAGGTCCGGCGCGGCGCCGCTGGCGCGCAGACCGGGACCGTGACAGATCATGCAGCGCGCATTGTAGACGGCCCGGCCCACGGCGGCCTTCGCCGCATCGACGGGAAGCGCGGGGTCGTCGGCGAAGGGCATCTCGCTCTTGTCGGCAGGCGGCAGGCTGACGCGGCCGTCCAGTGCGAAAGTCAGCACGCGCCGCCGCTGCTGCCGATATTCCCATACCGGCCCGCCGCCATAGCCCGATCCGCGCCAGCCGACGATCACCGTCACCAGTTGCCGCCCCCCGGCCCGATAGGTGATCGGCTGCGCCTGAATCCCCACCTGCGCGTCGAAACTCCACAATGGCTCGCCGTCAGCGG
>PHEM01000321.1 GCA_002842935.1 Alphaproteobacteria bacterium HGW-Alphaproteobacteria-13
AGCACCGCAGGCTCGCCGCTTAATATCAACCCCAGAACGAGGCCCACACTCCGCTAATTTACGCAGCGATCTGCGCCAAATGTTCTGACGACGGACAGATGAAAAGCTGCTTCGTTAAATTGACTACGCCAAACGGATGGTTTTTCCGTCCACATCGGCCCATGGACGTGGTTCAGCTATTCGGCGTGAACGTCGGTTACCACCGCAAGCTCAAGGGCATGCCCCATGAGGGACTAGTGGCGGCAGCGGAGATGGAACGCAGCTATGTCAGCGACCTAGAAAGAGGGACACGGAACCCGTCGGTGGCTGCGCTCGGCAGGATCGCTGATGCACTCGGGATTGAGCCCCACGTCCTGTTGCTAAGAGATTCGTGACCCGCGCAAGATCATATAAGATGACCGTTTTTCCGCGTCGGTCTTGTCGAGGTGCGAGCATTTTCGCGCATTGATACTCTTTCGGATCAAGCGCCGATTGATTTATGCCCCCTTGATATGCAAGTTTCCAACGCAGATTTGAGGGGGGAGTTGTTATGGATTTGGCGTCGCGCCTTACCGAACTGGCGAAAAAGACTCAGCAGCACCGCGAGGTTCTGCTCACAGAGCAAGCCGCAAAGACAGCCTTAGTCATGCCTTTTATCAACCTGCTTGGGTATGATGTTTTCAATCCCTCTGAGGTTGTTCCGGAATACACTGCAGACGTAGGAACAAAAAAGGGTGAAAAGGTCGACTATGCTATATGTATAGATGGAAAGCCATCTATCCTTGTTGAATGCAAACCTTCAACAGGGGATTTGACCATGAACCATGCTTCGCAGCTTTTTCGATATTTCAGCGTAACAGACGCCAGACTTGCCATATTGACCAATGGCGTGATCTACAAATTCTTCTCCGATATCGACCAGCCGAACAAAATGGACGCGCAACCATTTTTCACGCTGAGCTTGGATGCCATCCGCAAATCCGATGTACGGGCTCTGGAAAGCTTCACTCGAACGGGATTCGACATAGACGCGATCGTAAAGGAGGCGTCGAACCTAAAGCTTGAGTCGCTTGTACGTAAAGAACTCGAAAGTGAAATGGGTGTGGCATCCGAAGAGTTTGCGCGAATGATTGCAAAGCGCGTTTATTCTGGACAGGTCACTTCTCAGGTGAAGGACAATTTTACGCGCCTGATTGCGAACGCGTTTGCTGCAATTGTTCGGGACCATGTCAATGATCGTCTCACCTCGGCCCTCAATGCCACAGCTGTAACTGAGCCGGAGGGCGGTCCTGTCGCATCAGTCGAGGAAGTCGTGACAACAGAAGAAGAAGTGAGTGGCTTTCGGATCGTCCAGGCCATAGCTTCAAAATTGGTCGATCCTAAGCGAATCTTCATGCGCGACGCCAAATCCTACTGCGCCGTCCTGCTCGATGACAATAATCGGAAGTCTTTAGCGCGGCTGCATTTCAATGGTATTACAACAAAATACGTTGGCACGTTTGACGGTCAGGCTGAGACCCGCAACCAGATTGGTGATTTGACCGATATTTATAAGCTTTCTGATCAGATAGAAGCTCGCATCAAGGAACTTGAGACGAGCAAAGGGAAGTAGCCCTTGGTCCTTTCTCTGCATGTTTTGAGAAGAGAAACGTAAAATCGATATTCGTTGATAGGTGCTCGGTTATTCATCAGGGGGAAAACATGGAATCCGGTCGCGACGAAGCGTCGTCAGGTTCGGCCCGCTCGTCGATTCAGAAGTTGTTCAACGACACCCGCAAGCGGCTCGTTGAAACCGGAACACGCAACCGTCTTGTTCACGTGAATCGCGCCAATACGCGGGGCAATGTCATCAACATTGTCAACGAGCGGTCGGATGACATCTGGTCAATCCTCCTGTCAGGTAAGGCTATGCGTTTTCGAGCGCTCGGGCATGACGCCCGGCGCGGGGATGAGGCGTCCGACATCATCCTGGCGCATGAGATGGAAAGTGACGTTGGAACGGACCGCTATCTCGACAATCAGTTGGAGACGCGCTTAGGCCCGGATGGCCTCGCAAAAAAGCTGCTAAAAATATCACGCGAGGCTAAGACCGCAGAGGAAGAGCAGGGCGTCAATATCCTTTACCTTGCGCTTGGTTTTCTCACTTGGTTCGAAGATCAGACGTCCTCCGTAACGCGTGAAGCGCCTTTGGTACTGTTGCCCGTGGAGTTGGTGCGCAACGCCCGAACATCGACCTACGATTTGAGAATGCGCGATGAAGAACTGATCACCAACCTTCCGCTGCAGCAAAGACTGGCTGAAGATTTTGGGATCAAGCTTCCGGCTATAGAGGTCGGCGAGGAATGGAGGCCGTCCGATTATTTCTCACAAGTCGAAGCAATTATAACAGACCGCGCGCGATGGAAAATCGATCGAGATGCTATGCAGTTGGGCTTCTTCTCGTTCTCCAAGCTTTTGATGTACCTTGACCTTTCTCTCGATTCTTGGCCCGATGAAGCATTGGAAGCGCATGAGCTAACGCGGGGGTTATTGTACGAGGGCTTCGATGTCGAAGGCCCGCTTTTCGGTCCTGAAGACCGATTGGATGACATATTGCCGCCGGATCAAATGTTTCATGTGGTGGACGCCGACGCCAGCCAGGCGCGCGTGATAGAGGAAGTCCGATGCGGCCGAAATTTGGTCGTCCAAGGCCCTCCGGGCACCGGCAAGAGCCAAACCATCACGAACATTATTGCAGCAGCGGCGAAAGAAGGAAAAACCGTCCTTTTTGTGGCCGAAAAGATGGCAGCCCTTTCGGTCGTGCACGATCGAATGGTCAAGGTTGGGCTCGGCGACATATGCCTTGAACTCCACTCCAAGACGGCAAACAAGAAAGTCGTGCTAGGCGAGATAGCTCGCACCCTCAGCGCAGCCCAAGCAATACCGGCGATGCCTGAAGCACCAGTGACATTGACTGCAACCCGCGACCAGCTCAACAGCATTGCAGCCTCCCTGCACATGCCGATTGGTGCTACCGGCGAAACGCCATTCTCGGTGCTTTCTCGTCAGGCGAGATATATCGGTATGGATGTTCCGCCTCCGACGTTCGACAGCGAGGTGCTGACAACAATGACGCGCGCGCAGGAGCGTGCCGTGTCCAACGACCTTTTAGAATTCGGCGCTTTACTGCAAGTTGCTGGAGCCGCGCGGTCGCATCCGTTTTGGGGCGTCAAAGCGCTCGACTTGCAGCCGGTCGAAATTGCTCGCCTTGCGCTGGATTTGAACAGCGGCGCGGATGCCGCCCAATCTTTGCACGAGGCGCTGGATACTGCCCTGTCGGCTACGGGCCTGTCGCCATCGCGGTCGCTGTCAGCCGTCCCGCTCGTCATCGAGACGTTGCGCAGCATCATGGGCATTCCATCCGATGGAGCAAACCTCGCGCGCAGTGTTTTCGCTGTTTCGGATGTGACTCGTCTTTCGGAAGCGATAGATACAGCCCAAGCTTGGCACGAGTTGCACGGCGCCGAAGAAGCCGAATTCATCGAAGCCGCATTCGGAAGCGAAGCTGCCTCTATACGTGGGCCGTTGGTGGCGGGCATGGGCTCCTTTTTCGCGCGCTGGGGCTCCGCATATCGTCGCGCATCGCAGCAACTGGCTGGAATGCTGCGCAACCCATTGCCGAAATCCGCGGCCGAACGTGTTGAGCTCGTTGATCGTTTGCTTGAAGTTCAGAGACTGCGTTCACGTTGGGGAGACGACGAAGCATTTATGGGCGCGGCGCTCGGAGAAGATTGGCGAGGCGAGCGTACAGACTTTCTACGTATCGCCAAAGTGGTTGAATGGGTGGCGAAAGTGTCCGTCGTCAGAACATTTGGCGCAGATCGCTGCGTAAATTAGCGGAGTGTGGGCCTCGTTCTGGGGTTGATATTAAGCGGCGAGCCTGCGGTGCTG
>PHEM01000322.1 GCA_002842935.1 Alphaproteobacteria bacterium HGW-Alphaproteobacteria-13
AGCGCAAGGCCATCTTCAACAAACCAGCATCATATTATCCGAAAAGGGGGTCCCTCTTCGACGCCGATCGGGGGTCCCTTTTGAACGCCGTTTGACAATTCTGGCGTTCCAGTTCGGCCGCGTTGCCGCGTTTGATAAGACGCTCGAACACGTCCTGAACCATGTCCTCAAGATCACAGAAATCGCTTGTCCGGCGGCCGAAATAGGTCAGCAGCGGGCGTCGAAACTTGCGGCCGAGCCGATTCAGAACGGCCCTGTCTTGCTCGCTAAACTCGATCGGTTGTCGCCGGTTCACCATGTCCCTCACCCTCGCGCGCGAGGATGATTAACAATCTCGGCGGGTGCAAGATGCGGATTGCGGACAAAAAAGGGCGAGAAAATCCCGCCCTTTTCGGCCCGCCTATCGGTGCGGGCAGGCGAAGCGCCGTATCAGAGCGCTTCGACGAACATGATCGTCATCACTCGCAACGTAACGGCTGGGTCGGCGGCATCCATCTTATCGCCGTCGCGTCGTCCGGGCGTGTAATAGTTGATCCTCCAACATATCCGAAATTCGCCGACGTCCAGAGTCGCGCCGTCATGCTCGCCATGCGGGTCATTCTCCGGTGTGAAATCGTCGAACAGGCGAATCGCGCGGATCACATCTTCCTGAATCGCGATAGGCAGCTTGGCAATACGACTCGACATATAGGTCCATCCATCTTCGCCAGTGGAGCGAAGGCGGTCATTGTAGCGGGCGATGGTCGCCCGCCTGATTTCCTCATCCGTCATGTCACAATCCTCTTCGTCTTGGGTGTGAAGTCGGCACGGCGGGTCTCGCGGCCCGGCCGCACCCACAAAAAAAAGGGCGGGAAAAATCCCGCCCTTTCGATGTTTTTGAGACGCTTAGCGGCTCGGATCGGCCGCCGGTTCCTCGCTCGCGGGCTCCTCCGCCGGTTCCTCCGCAGGCTCGGCGGCGGGTTCAGCGGCAGGCTCGGCCGCCGGCTCCGCAGCCGGTTCCGCCTGTTCCGAATCCGTCGGCTCGTCGGTCTGCGCGGCGAGGACGGGCGACATGGCAAAACCGGCAGCCGCGACGATCGGGAAAGCTAATTTACGCATATCAGGATGACCCCTTTGTGATTGTTGCGCCTATAAGCATGGAAAGCGAATTTCAGATTTGTAACCATGCGAACGCGCGATCCGTCCCACGCTTTGCCCGGCTCATCCGAAGCACTGACTGCGCCAAACGCATCAAGGCGTCAAAAAGTAACCGAGTTGGGAAATTTTATTTCTCCCGCCTTGCTGATTCGTGAGCCATCTTCTTGCCGAGTTTACTCCGCCGCGATCCGCCCGATCAGAGCGCGGCGAAGAGCGTCATTAGATGGAAAATGCACCGCCGGTCATCGTTGGAAGGAGGAGGCGCATCTGAAAACATGAACAAACAAGTGGCGATCACGCGACAGGCAATTTACGATCTCGTTTTGCAGAAACCGTTGACGCATCTCGCAACGGATCTTGATTTCGCATTATCCCGCCTTTTCGCCCACCACCGGCGCGACATTGCCCGCGCCAGCCACTCCGCTCGCACAATAGCGCCCCCAAGCGGCCATCAGTTTCACGCGCGCGCCTGGCTTATCGGGGGTGCCAAGATAGGTCGTGCGGCGATAGGCAGCTTGCACCGCATCCGGCGTCTTATGGGCCAGCGCGGCTTCGACTACGGCATCGGCAAAGCCCTCGTTCGCCGCCCAATCGGTGAAAGCAGAACGGAAACCGTGGACGTGGTATGGCTCACTCATGTCGCGCATCACTTTCAGCAGCGTCATGTCCGACATCGGCTTGCCAGCCATGCCGGGGAACACGACATCGCTCTCCCCCAGCCTGAAGGCCGCCGCCTTCGCCAATACCGCCATAGCCGCGTCGGAAAGTGGGACCATGTGCGCCTTACTCCGCTTCATATGATCGGCGGGGATCGTCCATAGGCGGCCCTCAAGGTCAAATTCGGCCCAGGTGGCAAGCCGCACTTCCTGCGAGCGGACGCCGGACAGGATGAGCAGTTCCAGCGCCAGCCGCCCGAATGATGGCTTACGTTGCAACGCCACCATGAAGGCAGGCACCGCGACATAGGGCATGGCCTTGCGGTTCGCGCGTTCCTTCACTTGCCGGGGCAGACCACGCCCGGCTTTCAGGCTCCCGTTGCCCGATGGGGCTTCGGCAGAACGCCAGCCCTTCGCATGAGCATAATCGAGCACGGCGCAAATCCGGTTGCGGACTTGGCGCGCCGTTTCGGGAATCTCCTGCCAGATCGGCGTCAGCGCGGTGATGATGTCGGGCGAGGCTATGCCGCCGGTCGGAATATCGCCCAATTTGGCGAAGGCGTGGTTTTCCAGACTGGCGAGCCATTGACGGGCATAGATGGGGCTTTTCCAGCCCGCCTTATTCTCGGCATGATATTGGCGCGCGGCCTCGCGGAACGTCACCTTCGCGGCGGCCTCGTCTTTCCTTTCGGCCAGAACGTCGCGCCGTTCCACCTTAACCGCCTTACGTAGCCGCCTAGACTCCTCGCGGGCTTCCGCCAGCGTCAGCAGCTTGGCGCTGCCCAGCCCTATATCATGTCGCTTGCCATCGCGCTGCAATCGCAGGAACCAAGAGGCTCCGCCGCGCTTGTCTACTTTCAAAAACAGCCCTTCGCCGTCCTGATAAGTGCCAGGATTCACCAAAGCGGCCTTGACTGCAATCGCTGTGAGCTTGCCCATCGCGTTACCCCCACATTCTCCCCCCACATTTTAGGGAGGCAAAGTGTGGGGGTAAGATAATTTACCCCCACATTCCCCCCACACTTTGCTTCGGCTGCACACGAACGACGCCGGACGCTGGGGGACGGATTTGGCGATAATACGCTAGGTTTTCTGCGATTTCTAGGGATTTCAGCGGATGCCCTCGGAATGGAGGGTGGTGGACAGGGCTGGATTCGAACCAGCGTACGGAAACCCGGGCAGATTTACAGTCTGCTGCCTTTAACCACTCGGCCACCTGTCCTTGGTGTCCCTGCGGGGAAGCGGTGCCATGGCGAAACGGCGCTTGCCTGTCAATGCCGCTCGTGGGAAAGGCGGCCGCATGAGGCAATTTTCCCGTCATCGCCGCCCCACCGGTCAAGGCCCGCGCGGGCAGGCCGTCCGTTTCTGGGGCCGTCACGCCGTCTATGCCGCGCTCGCCAACCCCGAACGCCGCGTCAAGCGCATCTGGGGCACGCGCGAGGCGCTGGGGCAGATCGACCTGCCGCCCGTGCTGCCCATTTCCTATGCCGATGTCGCCGATCTCGCGCGACTCGTGCCGCGCGATGCGCCGCATCAGGGGCTGGTGATCGAAGTCGATCCGCTGGAGGATATCTTCCTGAACGACATATTGCAGGAAGAAGTCGACGCAGGCAGCAAGCGCCCCCTCCTCATTCTCGATCAGGTCACCGACCCGCACAATATCGGCGCCGTGCTGCGCTCCGCCGCCGCGTTCGACGCCGCCGCGATCGTGACGCAGGACCGGCACAGCCCACCCGAAAGCGGCGTCATCGCCCGCTCCGCCTCTGGCGCGCTCGAAAGCGTGCCGTGGGTGCGCGTCGTCAACCTGTCGCGCGCGCTGGAGGAAATCGCCGAGGCGCAATATTGGCGCATCGGCCTGATGGGCGACACGCAGACGACGCTGGCCGAGACGCTGGACGGCAGCCGCGTCGCGCTGGTGCTCGGCTCCGAAGGCGACGGCATGCGGCACAATGTGATGGAGCATTGCGACGTGCTGGCGCGCCTGCCGATCTCGCCGCGCATGGAGAGCCTCAATATCTCCAACGCCGCCGCGATCGCGCTTTATGCCGTGGCGACGGCGGCAT
>PHEM01000323.1 GCA_002842935.1 Alphaproteobacteria bacterium HGW-Alphaproteobacteria-13
CTCGGCGTCCAGCGCTTCATTCTCCGCTTCGAGACGTGAAATCGCGTCCGGATCGGTTGCATCCTCCAGTTCTTCCTCGATCGACTGCAGGCGCTCTTCGATCGCGTTCATGCGGGCCTGGTCTTCGTCGCTCAGCTCGCCGCGCCGGATGTAATAGTCGTGCAAGCCTTCGGTCACCGAATGGGGAACATGCTGGGCTAGGAGAACCCGAACCCATCCCAGTGTGCCGACGGCCATGGCGTCTGCAGCTTGCTCGAGCTTCCTGCGTGCGATGTCTTCGGCGATCGGGCGATCAAGCCATTGACCTTCGCCCTCGCCGGCGAAGAGGTCACGCTCGATACGGCCACCGGCGGCGAGATACTCCTCCTCACCGACCAGTTTCGCGACGGCGCTGCTCGCCTCGATCGCGCTGTCGTTGACATAGCGCCGGATCGTGTGCGGCTGGTCGCCCTGCCAACTATCCTTGAAAACATTCCAGGCGGCGAGCTGGATGTCGCGATCAGACGTGCTGCCATATGCCTTGGCGACGTCGAGCGTGATCTTCCCTTCGGCAAGCGCATCGAAGATCGGCTCTGCAAGATCGGCGAGGCGCAGGCGCCCCTGAACGTGACGGACCGTCACGCCCATGCGGCGCGCGAGTTCTTCTTCGCTTTCGCCCTTGTCCATGGCCGCGCGATAACCGCGGCATTCATCGGCGGGGGACATGGCTTCGCGAATGATGTTTTCGGCCAAACTGATCTCTTCGGCGAGCGCGGCGGCTTCGTCATTGCACACACGCGCATCAATCATTGCATTCTTTGGCAGCTTGCCGCTTTTGATGAGCTGCCCGATCGCGCGCCAGCGTCGGCCGCCCGCATGAACGTCGAAAAACGACTTCTTGTCGGTAGCGGGGCTGACGATGACGGGCTGAAGAAGTCCATATGCGTCGATCGAGACTGCGAGGGCATCGATACCGGCTTGAGTGAAGGTTTTGCGGGCATTGGCCGGCGAGAGGCGGAGCTTGTTGAAAGGAATCGGCTGGTTCTGCATGATGAATCTCCGGTGACAACCGAGACCCGGATCATGGGCTTAACTCCCAAGGGGCCTCGCCCCCTTCCATCCCCCTCCCCTCTCATTGTTGGCGTGCCGAAGGCGCGCCATAGTTCCGCGCAGCGCGAGTTATTGCGCGCGGGCGCTATCCTCCTATGGAAGAGCGTGTGGCCGGGAGTTTTGAATCGCTCGAAGAGATCAGGCGAAACCGCTCAAACGTCGCGGTGCGATGCGGATTCTGTGACCATCAGGGCGTCGTGGACGGCGGAATATTGTGGCGTTGGTTTGCTCTTCACCGATGGGATAGTCGGCCGACGGACGTCATCGAGCATATGCGCTGTACTATCTGCCGGCGCCGACCGGTCGAGGTCGGGGCAACGTCGGAAGCTCCAACGATCGAATTTGGGCCGCGCGATGAGGCGGAATGGCAGGAAGTTGTGGCGAGGCTGCGCCATCGGCCGCCTCGCCAGCCAGAGTGGTGATCAGCCGCGCTTGGCCGCCCCGCGGGCAGGCTTGCGGCCGCCACCGCGTCCCTTCGTTCCGAGCCCGATTTCCTTAGCCAGCACTCGGCGCTTCTCAGCATATTCAGGCGCAACCATCGGATAATCGGCAGGGAGCCCCCATTTTGCCCGATAGTCGTCTGGCGTGAGCCCATAATGCGTCATCAAGTGCCGGCGAAGCATCTTCAGCTTCTTTCCGTCTTCGAGACACACGATGTAATCGGGTTTCACCGAAGAACGGATTGATACTGCCGGCACAGGCTTCTCTTCGGGCAGCTCTGCGGGCTTCGAAAGTCCGGAAAGCGCAGCATGAACATTGTTGATGAGGATCGAAAGATCCGAGATCGCGACGCTGTTGTTGCCGACATGGGCGGCAACAATATCGGCGGTCAGCGTGAGCAGGTCCGAATTGTCCTGGGGAGTATCGTTCATTGAAAGTCGATCCTGACGTTAGAATTGCGCCCCGCGCCCGTTCAATCCCTGTTGATCGAACGCGGCGCAAGCTATTTCTTCACTCGGTGAGCGCGGTAATAATTTCAGCCGCTCGCGACACCGGGATGAATAGCCTGGTCTTGAACTGGATAATTTCGGTGAAACAACCCTTGGCTTTCAGGGTCGGCAATGACCGCGGATCGAATCCGTGGAGCTCGAGGCGGGATTCCCCATTCACGCGGCGACGCTGAAGCGTGAGACCGATGGCGCTGCCGATCGGCACCGTCTTGCCTTCCCAGGCAGCGGCGACGATTTCGGCGGGGGCAAGATCGATCGCGCCAGCTATGCCGAGCTTGCCGAGCAGTGAATTGACGTCGCCATGCGGGACAATGCGACCGAGAAGGGCGCGGCCGTCGGCCGTCACGAGGCGGCGTACTTCGGGATCGTCGCCGAGCAAATTCCAGATCGGAAGTAAGCGACCGACCGCGAGGAAGAAGCGTTCGCGGTTCGGGTTGCGGCTGAGCTCCTCGCACTCGGCCGTCCAGCATGTCTCGAACGTCCCGACGTCGACAGGTTCCCACATGCTTTCTTCGAGGTCGCCGGCGGTGATGTACTGATGATGGCCGGGGCGCTGCAGTTGCCATGTCGCGACGGCTTCGCCGGTGTCGGTCAGTCGGGTCCGTGCCGGCGTCTGCAGGGCTACCTTGCCCGAGCGGGCATTGCGCAAGCAAATAGCACGATTACCGAAGCGTTCGGCCAATGCCGACACGTCGGCGAGCGATTTCATTTCGCGCTGCCATTCCGCTTCGACGGTGAGGAGCCGTGTCGACGTCGACGGGTCTGCACCTTTGCGAAGCGTAATTTCATCGACGATCGTCAATTTGTCCGCGCGGATGGTTTCGACGCCGGCATCGAATGTGCCAGCCTTCTTCGCGGCATCGATGCGAGTTTCGACAAGACCCAAATATTCGTCGAAGATGGCATTCTGGATCGCGATCGGCAGCGCCAAGATGCGGTTCAGCCACCGCTGGATAGGCGGCAGCTTCTCGACGAGCTCACCCTCATATTCGAGGCGCAGCCCGGTTCGATGGCAGAAATCGCCGAAGGTGACACTGGTCAGCTTGCCGTGATGGAGCAGCCTGTACCAGGACAGCAAGGCGTCTTTGGCATAGTCGCTTTCGAGATTGTCCATTGGATCAAACAGATTTTGGCCGCCTGTCTGACGCTGGCCCCGGGTTAGCGCACCAAGTGCGTCCAGCCGGCGTGCGATCGTCGATATGAATCGACGTTCGCCGCGGCAGTCTGTGGTGACTGGCCGAAAGATAGGGGGCTGCGTCTGGTTGGTGCGATTGGTGCGGCCGAGCCCCTGCACCGCGCGATCGGCGCGCCAGCCTGGTTCGAGAAGGAAGTGAACCCGGCGCTGCTGATTTTGGTGATCCAGACTCGCGTGGTAGGATCTTCCGGTCCCGCCGGCGTCGGAAAACACGAGAATACGCTTGGCGCCGTTCATGAAGGCATCGGCGTCAGCCATGCAAGCGGAAGGTGAGCGTGACTGCAGTTTCTGGCTTCCGTCGGGCAGGCGCACGAGGCGTTTCGTCCGCCCGGTAACCTCTGCAACGGCGTCGGTACCAAATCGTTCGATGACCGCATCGAGGGCGGGCGCGATCGGCGGCATCGCCCCCAGCAATTCGAGCGTGTCGGTCCGGATCTGCAGGGCTTCCTCGCTATGGACCGGATTGCCGTTTGCGTCGGACAGCGGACGCGACCGTTCATTGCCGTCGTCATCGCTGACGATCTCCATAGCCCGGGTCGGGAACGCCGCCTGAAGATAGTCCATCACCAGTTCGCGAGGCGAAAGGTCCAGCGCCAGTTCTGCGCGATCGGCGGGGG
>PHEM01000008.1 GCA_002842935.1 Alphaproteobacteria bacterium HGW-Alphaproteobacteria-13
CCTCCGGTGCCGCTTCGCTCCACCTACGGCCAACACTGGCGATGGAGGCGTCAATGCACTAACAATCCGAACGGATCACCAGGTGGGGGCCGGTCAGAAATATCAGGCATTCTTCGTGACTGGGATCAGTGGCTCTCGAAGCTCTGCTGGGCAACATCTGGGCAACAAAGCCCGTGAAAAGTGCTGAGATGGGGTGAGAAAAGCTGAGACTCTGTCTCAAAATCCCACCCATTGATCCGCAGCCAGTACGCGACTGCTCAGCGACAAAAAAATGTGGATGAAAGTCATTGCCAACCGCAGAATCGCGTGATAATGGGCCGCTCTCTTCGCGAGATGGGGCTTTCGCCCGCGCCGCAAAGATAGCCTGAAAACGGCAGTGGACGCATAGCTCAGTTGGTAGAGCAGCTGACTCTTAATCAGCGGGTCCTAGGTTCGAGCCCTAGTGCGTCCACCAAAATTCCCTTAGATTTCAGATAGTTATGAGGTAATGGCCGGTTCCGGATCCAGTTGGTTCAGGCGCTAGGTAGCTCGCTAGGTAGCACCATCGTTAAACCAAAAAGATTTACTGGTGGGCCAAGGTTGTGGGTTGAAGGCGCTCGTTGATTCGCCAGGAGCTTAGCTTCACGCGAAGCCAATGAATTTGAGGTCGGTAGCAACCATTCGGCCATCACGGCCTTCCTTCATATCGAACGTCCAGCGCTGACCTTTCTCGATTTCGTCCATGCCAGCCTTCAGCACCTCGGAGATGTGCAGGAAGACCTTCGGCTGCTTGTCGTCGCGCGAGATAAACCCCCAACTACCTTCCGGGCCTACGTATTTGACCGTTCCTGTAGGCATGCAATCGGTTCAACCTTCTTTAGCGCATTCAATGCAGTTGGTGACGGACGGATTGTGCTCAAGGCGAGCGGGCGCAATATCTTCTCCGCATTTCAGGCAGAAGCCGAATTCGCCCTCGTCGATCCGGCGCAGGGCAGCATCGATGGCCGATCTTTCTGCCTGCCGCCGCCGCGCCTGGGCCAAGGCCATGGCCTGAACCTGCATGGCATCGATCCGCGAAAGGCGGCCGACGCTATCCTGATCAAGCGTCACCGGTGCGCGGTCAGTCTCGGACATCCGGTCCTCCGCCAACAGCTCCTCGCGCCGGGCGAGGAGCTTTTCACGAAAACGAGCGAGGTCGAGCGCCATCTTACCGCACAAGCAATACCGGTACATGGACGGTACGGATCATCGTTGTCGTGGTGCTGCCAACGATCAGGGTGCGGATTGGCGAATGGCCATAGGCCCCCATGACCAGCATCGCGTTTGGCGTCTGCGCGACGACCTTGGCGATGACTGCCTCGGGCTTGCCGCTTTCCAGTGTCGTTGTGACCTCTCGCTCTGCGCCAAGCCGAGCGGCGGCGGCGCCCAGCGAACGGCGATGCGCCTCATTGTCCGTGTCGGCCATCACGATGTTGACAGGCATTCCGGTGAAGAGTGTGGATTCGACCAGTCGGCCCAGTGCCCGTTCCGCCGCCGGGCTGGCGTCGTAGGCAAAAACGATGCTGCGCGGTTCGGCATATTCACGCGAGGCGACCAGCACCGGCTTGGTGCTGGCGCGCACCACCCGTTCCAGCTTCGAGCCGATGTGCCCGCTGGCGAATTCGTGGGATGCACCGCGCTTGCCCATCACGACAACGCGGGCACCCTCTTCACGCTCGATGATGGTTTCCACGATGCCGCCATGGCGATGCAGCGTGCGGACATCGAAAGCGCCGCCTTCGCGCAGGCGCTTCTCGCCCGCAGAAAGCAGCAGGCGGCCGCGTTCGACCTTCAGCTTGGCGTCTGCGGCTTCCAGGTTGACCAGTTCTTCCATCAGGCTGGTCTTTACGCCGAGCCCGATGGCGCCCGACAGATCGCCGCGTGCGGCTACCGCTTCGCTGCGCTGGACGACATGCAGCAGTTCAACCGGCATGGCCAGACGCTTCGAAGCCCAGGCAGCGAGATCACAGACGCTGTCGGCATAACTTGATGCATCGATACAGGCGAGGACGTGTTCCATAGTCATGATCCTCTCAGTGCGCGCCGAGCTGCGCTTCGGCGCCCGGCTTGTCATGGACGGCATAGCGATCGACCATCGAAGCACTCGCTTCGTTGAGTCCGACCACTTCTACCTCGGTACCCTCGCGGCGGAATTTCAGGATTGCCTTCTCGAGCGTGCCGACTGCCGAAATGTCCCAGAAGTGGGCTTGTGACACGTCGATAATCACGCGGTCCAGAACTTCCTTGAAGTCGAAGGCTTCGACGAAGCTCTCCGACGAGGCGAAGAAGACCTGGCCCGACACCATGTAGCGGCGCGTCAGGCCATCGGCCGAAAGCTCGGAATCCACGGTGAAGATGCGCTTGACCTTGCTGGCGAAGAACAGGCCCGACAGGATCACGCCCGCCAGCACGCCCTGTGCCAGATCGTGCGTCCACACCACGATCACCACGGTGACAACCATGACCACCGAAGACTGCCAGGGATGGTGACGGATTTCGCGGATCGAGGCCCACGAGAAGGTGCCGATCGACACCATGATCATCACCGCCACCAGCGCCGCCATCGGGATGATGGCAACCAGTGAGCCCAGCACGAGAATTAGGAACAGCAGGAAAGAACCGGCAATGAAAGTGGACAGCCGGGTGATGCCGCCCGACTTCACGTTTATCACCGACTGGCCGATCATCGCGCAGCCGCCCATACCGCCGAGGAAGCCGGTGAAAAAGTTGGCGATGCCCTGGCCCTTCATCTCGCGCTGCTTGTCGGACGGGGTGTCGGTCAGATCGTCGACGATCTGCGCGGTCATCATGGACTCAAGTAAACCCACCGCAGCCATCGTCAGCGAATAGGGCAGAATGATCTGCAGCGTTTCCAGCGTGAACGGCACGTTCGGGATCAGCCACGCAGGCAGCGATGAGGGCAGTTCGCCCATGTCGCCCACGGTGCGGACATCGAAGCCGGTGTAGTAGACCAGCGCCGTCAGAACGATGATCGCCACCAGCGGCGATGGCACCGCTTTGGTCAGGTAAGGCAACAGGTAGATGATCGCCAGACCGCCTGCGACCAGTGCATAGGTCAGCATTGGCACACCGGTAAGCTCAGGCAACTGAGCCATGAAGATCAGAATCGCCAGCGCATTGACGAAACCGGTGATCACCGAGCGCGAAACGTATTGCATCAGCACGTTGAGCCGCAGGAATCCGGCGATGACCTGAATCACGCCCATCAGGATTGTCGCGGCAAAGAGGTAATCGACGCCATGGTCACGGATCAGTGGCAGGACCAGCACAGCGATCGCCGCTGTGGCCGCAGAGATCATGCCCTGCCGTCCACCAACCAGCGAGATAATCACCGCGATGGAAAAGGAGGCATAAAGGCCGACGCGGGGATCAACCCCGGCAATGATCGAGAAGCCGATGGCTTCGGGAATGAGCGCGAGCGCCACGACGATCCCGGCAAGGATGTCGCCACGCGGGTTGGACAACCACTCGCGCTTGATGGTTTCTAAGTTGGGCATAGTTGACCTTGTTTTTCAAACCGATGCGACTCAGCCCAGCGTCCCGCAGGAACCGTCAGGTTCGTGCGCATCGCGGTTCAGGCTGTGGGGCTAAAAGGTTATCCCGGGGATAGGCGCCGGGCCGAGCCACTCGGCATTACCGAGTCCAGCGGATAAGCCAGTCGTTAGTGCAATAATGATTATGCCGCAAGTGCGAAGGCTGACATGGGAGTGCCCTTCATCCTCGAAGGTCACGAAGACTTAACCTCAACTCGATAACCTTCGCATATGGCAGCATTTCTACACGAGGGCGGCCTGAAGCTCCGCCAGAAAGTTCGGGCCGTAATCGTCAATGCCGTTGGCCAATTCCTGCTTGTTCGCCCTCATGGCTACCGCGAGGGAGAATGGTCGCTTGCAGGCGGCGGCGTCGAGAGCGGAGAGACGCCGCACCAGGCCATGCGCCGGGAGATCGCAGAGGAACTGGGCGTGGCGCTGGAAGAAGATCTAGAGCAATTGCCCATCGGCAACCGCTTTATCTACACCGCCGAGCATAAGGCAAGGCGAGGACTCGACCATGACGGCCAGGAGGCTACGATGTTTGTTGTCCGCCTGCCAGTCGACGTGCCGCTCTCATTGCAAGCGGAGGAAATTGTCGAAGCGCGATGGTTTGAACGTGAAGAGGCCTTAAGGGCGTTCCCCGTCAAGAAGCAGCGTGAGATATTCGAGCAATGTTTGCGGAAGTTGGCGACAGAACGTCTTTGATCACGAAGTCGCTTGATATCTCGGGCGTTGAACTGATGTCCTCGCGGACGCATTCGGAAGCTTGCATACACATATGGACGGAAAACTCGTAACTCAGCGGGGCCTAGGTTTGAGCCCTAGTGCGTCCACCATTTTTCCTCTATTCTACAGTTAAATAAATGACATCTGCTAGCGGCATGGATGAGCCTTTGAATCGCTAGGTAGCTCCCTAGCTAGGTAGCAGATGGCTTTCTTCGGCAATTTTTTCTGCAGCGCCCCCTCCGGACGTCACCTGACAGCTGAAGAGCCATGATGGCAGCCTAATCATCGGCTGGTTTCACCAATGTGCGCCTGCGAGCCAGTTGCCCTGATCTTGGGCCCATACTCCCTCCGCCCCCTTGAATTTCACGCTCATTTATGGATACACGTAGTTGTCGGGGTAACAGCAACCTCCCGGTCAGGCCTCACCGCCCAAGAGTTGCCTTCCACGTTCGCTTTTTTGCGAATGGAAAGGCATGGGGCCGCTGGTGACAAGTACCGATCATCCTGATTTTCGCGAAATGATCCGCGTGTTCACGCGCATCGGATTCTTGAGTTTCGGCGGTCCCGCCGGGCAGATCGCGCTCATGCACCGCGAGCTGGTCGAAGAACGACGGTGGGTAGACGAGGACCAATACCTCCACGCGCTGAACTTTTGCCACTTGTTGCCGGGACCCGAAGCTCAGCAACTCGCCACCTGGATCGGCTGGAAACTGCACGGTTTGCGCGGCGGACTGGCGGCAGGACTGCTGTTCGTTCTGCCGGGTGCCTTCATCATCCTGGCGCTAACCATCCTCTATGCCTTTGCCGCGAAGTTGGACTGGTTCGCCGCCCTGTTCCTTGGGATCAAGGCCGCCGTCCTGGCGATTGTCGTGCAGGCTCTCATCCGCATCGCGGGACGCGCGCTCAACACCACGTTCAAGAAGGCTTTGGCGGTGGCGGCTTTCATTGCCTTGTTCCTCTTCGCGGCACCGTTTCCGCTGATCGTTCTGGGAGCGGGCGCGATCGGGATGGTCGTGGCGGCAGTGCGGCCGGACTGGCTGGCGATCAAGCCCGCCGGCGCCGACGTCGTGATCGGCCCCCGGCCCTGGGGACAGTCAATTCGCACGATCGCCTTATGGGGGCTGATATGGGCCGCGCCGATGGTTCTGATCCTGGTAACTCTCGGCCGTGGACATGTCCTGTGGGAGATCGGCAGCTTCTTCTCGCAGCTCGCGGTGGTGACATTCGGCGGTGCCTATGCGGTTCTGGCCTACATGGCCCAAGAGGCCGTGCAGGGTCACGGCTGGCTGTCGGCTGGCGAGATGGCGGACGGCCTGGGGCTTGCAGAGACGACGCCCGGCCCGTTGATCATGGTCACCCAGTTCGTGGGCTACCTCGCTGCTTTCCGGGCGCCCGAACCATTCCCACCGCTGATGGCGGGTCTCCTGGGTGCTGCCCTGACAACCTGGGGGACGTTCGCGCCGTGCTTCCTGTGGATATTCACCTTCGCACCCTGGATCGAGCGAATGGAAAATTCGCCCCGTTTGAAGGGCGGGCTTGCCGCGCTGACGGCTGCCGTCGTCGGCGTCGTCGCCAATTTGACGGCATGGTTCTTCATCCACGTCCTGTTTGCGCGTGTTGACGATTTCGCAGCCGGTCCGCTGCGGATCAGCAACCCGGTTTGGACCACGCTCGACTGGCGCGCTGCCTTGCTCGCTGCGCTTTCAGCACTCCTGTTGTTCGGCTTCAAGTGGAACATCATCCGGGCCCTGGGTGTGTCGGCGGTGGGCGGCGTCATGCTCGGTTACATTATTTGACGAGGAGGAACCGGTTGCCCCGCTGTTTCATGCGCAACCGAAATAGCCCAGCCCTTCGATCATGCTGCCCGCGCGCTCATGCCGGCGGCCCAAGTGCAACCAGGCCGATTGCCCTCGCCGGACCGCCTTCTGAGGGTCACCCACGTTATCAGCTCCGTCGCGCGATCGTGTAGCTGTGGGAAGGCGCAAGGGTCGCTATAGCCTCGACAGGTTCAGGGGGGCGCCAGCGGAACTGGCGGACTTCAATGCGATCAGGATACGCGTCGACAATCGAGAAACCGTTGCGCTCTTCCATGGGCGCGGCATCCTCGATTTCCAGAGCAGCGGCATGAAAAGGCAAAACGCCGCGCGCACTGCTCGGGAAGCCTGGAGTACCGGTTCCGATCGTGCCGGGCAAAATTGCATTGATGGGGTTGCTGCTGAGATCGAGGTCCGCGCTGCGAGTAATCGTTGATATCGCACTGGCGTGCATGTCACCGGAGATGCTGATGGCGGCTCGACGTTCCTGTGCACTTAGGGCAGCCGCAAGCCGTTGATGTTGCTCGAACCAGCCCTTCTGCCAATAACCCTTGTCGTTCTGGAATGTGCTCTCGCCTGACCCACCGTCAGCATACCACTCGCCAAGCTTACCCGCACTCCATCCAAAGGGGTTCGAGGGCGCCTGTATCAGATGTTTTGCAGTCGAACGGCGGGTACGCTCGATCAGCCATGCCTCGGCTTCAGGAAAGAGTACACCGGCATTGGGACCGGTTGACCAGCCCCGGCGGCAATCGAAAAGATCGATTTCCAGCAACTTGCCGACACGTACTGCTTCAAGCGTTCCGGACTTGTATGGATCGCCAAGATCTGGCCGGCTAAGCGCGAACGGATGCGCCATCGCTGCGGTGCGCTGGTACAGGCCAAATATGAAAGCACGTGGGGGCAGACTGTAGCCCCAGGGTCCCGCATTATCATTCTCGTAATAGTCGTGGTCGTCGGTCACGAAGACGAGCGGGACGGATGCAAATCGATCTTCGTAAATGGATGCGATCTGACGACCGACGATTGTGTTGATCGAGCGACGGTTTGTTTCCGAATCGAAGGCTGTATCCTCATCGATCCACGCAATCTTGCGGTACTGGGCCTCCGTCGCCGCGCGTGTGGCCGCATCACGTCGGTATTTGAGCGCGGTATCTAGATCCCAGTAAACATGATCACCATTAGCGATGGCCAGATCAGGTTTGAACGAGAGTGCCCGATCAAATAGGGCGCGCCGTTCAGCCACGGACAGATAACCATAAGGTTTGCCCTCTTCATCCCCGCCCGCACAGGTGAAGAAAAGCACGCGGAAATGATCCGGTTCTGAATCGAGGCCGGGAAGTGTTTTCAGTGTCCAGGGATCGCGGAGGGCAGCGCCAAACTCATCTTTGAGGTTCAGTTCGTGCCGGGTTCCACCCTTGAGGCCGCGCTGAATGAAACCCCACGCATAGCCATCGACATCCATTCTCTGCGCTGCGACTGGCCGTCCATCGATAGTCAGCACGGGCGGCGCGGAAGGCGGCGTTTCGAGCAGAGCCTTGACCGCCAATGTGTCGTGGGTTGCCGAAGGAAGGATGGCGCGAACAGTGCCTTGGCTCTTCGACCATGCGACGCCATCCATTAAAAACCCACCGAGGCCGAGCGCAGCGGCTCCGCGCAAAACAAATCGTCTATCGTACATCTTAAGAGTCCTTTTTGCCTATTCAGGCGCTCTGGAGAGAGCGCCGGCTTAGCCCCCAGACCAGAAGCGACACGCCACCAGCCACAAAGGAAATCAGCGTGAGCGGGGGCAGGCCGCCAGGCCATGCGACGGGATCGAGCCAAGTAGACGTTGCAGGGAGGGCCGCATGAATGCCCGTGCCGAACGCGATAAGGGCCAATGATGCCTCGCGAAGCCGGGGCGACCAGTTAGCGGCCTGCCTTGCACCCAGTTCCATTACCGCCATCAACAATGCGCCGAGGGTCAAAGAAGCACTCGCCGCAGCTGTTAGCTTTCCCTCATGGAACAGCCTGGCGTAGTAGATCGGATCGAGAAGTGCGAAAGTGAGCAGGCTGTGAGCAAGTGCAAGCACGCCACCCCAGACCAGCAACGTAGCGCTTCCGTTCACGCGCCGCGCCAAGCGGATTACGGCCGCCACGATCGCCAGCAACGACCCCACCGCAAATGCTTTGTTCAGCGTATAAGAAGGCCAGTCCGTCCAAGGCACGCCCTTCAAGACGTTGTAGCGCAGCGTCGCATAGATCATCGTGAGAACTGTCAAGGTGGCCGGGAGCCGGTGTCGACGAATACCCACGCTTGGACCCGAAACTGGTCCGAGCCGGCTTTCAGGTGGCCGGGCGGCGTATTGAACTGATTGTTCAACATCATTGATGCGAAGGCCCAGTAGAATGTGACGGATTGTCACCCCATCACTCCCCGATGCCGCCAAGTGCCTTGACGACTGAAGCGGGCACCGGTGTTGCCTGCTTTTTGGCGTCAGACGTCGAGACGCTGTGTGCAAAGACGAGATCGCCCGAATAACCATCGCGGAATTCGAAGATAACTTGCGGCTCGGGATAGGCGTGCCAGCGGTCCTTCCCACTGGCGTCGGGAATGTTGAACGCGTTGTTGACGCGGACGATCGTGTAGATTGGCCATCCCTTACCCCGCGCCTGCCCGCTCGTTCCACCGCTGTCATTGCGATATTGGTTGCTCGACCAGAGGATGTTCACCAGCCGGTCGCCGGATTTGTACCAGCCCGAAGGGGGCGAACCACCGGCATCACCGATGCGGTGATTGCTGCTCGTATGCGGACCGCTAGCGATATCGTAGACACCCGGCGCGATGCGGGCCACGAACGACTTGTGGAGGTCACCGGTGAGGAAAAAGACTGGTTTGCCCAAATCTTCAGCGACCTTGAGCAGTTCTGCGCGGTCGTGGAGCTGCGCGGTCCATCCGTCGTCCTTGCTCGCGCCGCCAGAACCCTTTCCGTACCAGACGCCATTGTCGTGCGGGACGGCGAGATTGACTGAGGAGACGATGATGACAAAGTCGGCATCGCTCTTCCGCAGTCCGTCAATCAGCCAGTCCTTCTGCTTCTGCCCTAGCATGCTGGTGGTTGGATCAGCCGGATTTTCTTTGTTGTTCAAAGTGCGATTGGAACGCGTGTCGAGCAGGAAGAAGTCGGCATTGGAGACGCGGAACTTCGACCAGAGATTGCTGCCGATAGAATAGCGCACGTCTTCGGAGACATTGAAGCTCGGCTCGATCTCGATGCGATGTTTGGTACCCGTCCGGTGAGGGCCGTGTTGTAGGTTGAGGTTTCGCGCGCTCATAAGCGTGCTCGTGTGAGCGAGCTTAAGGACGGATATGAGCCAGGTAACGCTGTTTAGCGGGCCCGAGCGGCGTCGGCGGTGGAGTGAGGACGAGCGGCTTCAGATCCTGAACGAGGCGTTTGCGCCGGGTTCCTGCGTTGCCGAGGTTAGCCGCCGGTATGATGTTTCCACCAGCCTGATCTATGCATGGCGGCGCAAGTTTCGCGCAGCCTTGCCGGGCCCAGTATTCGCCGAGGCGATGGTGGCCGACGAGCTGCAGCCGCCTTTGCCCGCGCCGGGCGTCGCGATCTTGATCGAGCTGCCGGGCGGCGCCCGGGTCAGCATTGCGGCCTCGGCATCGCCCGTGCTGACAGCCGCGGCCTTGAAGGCGCTGCGATGATCCCGCCCGGCGCGCGGGTGTGGATAGCGATGGGCCACACAGACATGCGCAAGGGCATGCAGGGGCTCGCGCTGCTCGTTCAACAGAGCCTGGGGCGGGATCCTTTCGGCGGCGATCTGTTCGTCTTTCGGGGGCGTGCCGGATCGCTGACCAAGATCATCTGGCATGATGGTATCGGCATGTCGCTTTACGCCAAGCGGCTCGAGAAGGGACGCTTTATCTGGCCGTCGGCGAAGGACGGGATCGTGTCGCTGACCAGTGCCCAACTGGCCTGTCTGCTTGACGGTATCGACTGGCGTAACCCGCAGTATAGCTGGCGGCCGCAGAGCGCGGGATAATGCCCGGGATGATGTATTATCGGCTTGATTGGCGGGGCCGATGGTGATTCATTCATGGGCATGGAAGCCGCCGTTTCGCCCCTTCCGGACGACGTCGCAGCGCTCAAGGCGCTGCTGAACGCGGCGACCCGCAGAGCCGATGAGGCAGAGGCGCGGCTCGCCAACGCAAAGGCCCGCGAGAGCGCCACCGAGGCGATGATCGCCCATCTCAAGCTGCAGATCGCCAAGCTGAAGCGCGAGGCCTACGGCGCCAGCGCAGAACGCAGCAAGCGCCTCCTGGCACAGATGGAGCTACAGCTCGAAGATCTCGAGGCCGATGCCAGCGAGGATGAGCTCGTCACCGAGGCCGCCGCCGCAAAGGCCCTGACCGTCACCGCGTTCGAGCGCAAGCGCCCGAGCCGCAAGCCGTTCCCCGATCACCTGCCGCGCGAGCGCATCGTCGTGCCCGCCCCCTGTTCCTGCCCGGCATGCGGCAGCAGCCGCCTTGCCAAGCTCGGCGAAGACATCACCGAGACGCTCGAGGTAATCCCGCGTTCGTGGAAGGTCACTCAGACAGTGCGCGAGAAGTTTTCTTGCCGGGATTGCGAGAAGATCGCGCAGGCGCCCGCGCCCTTTCATGTGCTCCCTCGCGGCTGGGCCGGGCCGAGCTTCCTCGCGATGCTGCTGTTCGAGAAGTACGGGCAGCACCAGCCGCTCAACCGCCAGGCGGAGCGGTTCGCCCGCGAGGGCGTGCCGCTCAGCACATCGACGCTCGGTGATCAGGTCGGCGGCGGCGCCCATGCGCTGATGCCGATCTATCGCCTGATCGAGGCCCATGTCCTCGCCGCCGAGCGATTGCACGGCGACGACACGACCGTGCCAGTCCTCGCGAAGGGCAAGACCGATACCGCGAGGCTGTGGGTCTATGTGCGCGACGACAAGCCGTTCGCTGGTGCCGATCCGCCCGCGGCATTGTTCCACTACTCACGCGATCGGCGCGGCGAGCATCCAAGAGTACATCTCGCCGCATGGTCAGGCATCCTGCAAGCCGATGCCTATGGCGGATATGGCGAGCTCTATCGCGATGACCGTGCGCCCGGCCCCGTCCTCGAAGCCGCATGTTTTGCCCACGCACGGCGCAAGTTCTTCGAGCTCGCCGACGTCGAGGGCGCTGCGCGCAAGAAGAGCCGCGGCGAGCGCGCCGGCATGATCTATCCGATCGCGCTCGAAGCCGTGCAGCGGATCGACGCGCTGTTCGACATCGAGCGCGCCGTGAACGGCTGCAGCGCCGCCGAACGCCTCGCCGTGCGGCAGGAGCTCAGCACGCCGCTCATTGCCGAGCTCCACGCCTGGCTCACCGCGCAGCTGGCCAAGCTGTCGCGCAACCACGATCTGGCGAAGGCGATAAATTACATGTTGCGACGCTGGGCCGCGTTCACTCGCTTCCTCGATGATGGCCACATCTGCCTGACGAACAACGCGGCTGAACGGGCGCTGCGCTGCGTCCCGCTCGGCCGCAAGGCCTGGCTGTTCTGCGGGTCCGATCGCGGTGGTCAGCGCGCCGCCATCCTCTACACCCTGATCCAGACCGCGCGACTGAACGACATCGACCCGCAGGCCTGGCTCGCCGATGTGCTCGCCCGCATCGCCGATCACCCGGTCAGCCGGCTGGATGAGCTCCTTCCCTGGAACTGGCAGATCAAGCCTGCAGCGATCGCCGCCTGATGGCCGTGAACAAAGTCGATAGCGTCAAAACCCTGGCGCTCGTCGCGCGCGAGCTCGGCAGGGACGAAGAGTGGCTCTTCGACATCGCCGCGGAAATGGAACCCGAAGACGGGCTGATATGGGTGTTCGGGCCCGATGAAGACGGCGGCGCCATGGCCTTCACGCCTGACGGCATCGAATGCCTCATCAACCTCATTGCCGAACAATCATAGCGGATCCGCGGCCTTCACCGGATGGCTACGATGTTTGTCAATTACGCGGGCGATCTTATAGACACCGGTATTGCCGAAGCCCCAGAGCACGTGGAGGTTCGAGAACTTCGCAGGGTCGAGCTTCGTGAAGTCCTGCGTTGTATCAGTAAGAATGTTCTTACCCGCTTTGACCTTCGTCTTACCGAAGAAGCTCGGCTGCTGATTGCCGATGTCCGGATTGCTCCAGCCCACATAGTCGCGCCACGCGGCGACGGCCGGATCGCGGAACACGGCGCGCTCGACATCATTCTGCAGATCGTCGCGGCTCATGTCTGCCTGCCAGGGTTTGCCCCTAGCGTCGATCCGGAAGCCCGTCGCGCCCGAGCCGGTCACGTCGTTCAGGATCTCGTGATCGTCGAGCGACACGAACAGCGGCACTTCGCGATAGAAATCAGCAAGGGCAGGCGAGCCTCCGAGATAGAGCTTGTAGTTATTCCAGACGCCGGCAATGCCTCTGGCCAACTCGGTGACGCGCGGCTGCTCAGCAACGTTGTTCGCAGCGGCCCATTGCGCTTCGGTCTGCTCGCGTCCCAGCTCGTAAAGCCAATCGCCGTTCTGGATCTGGAAGAAAATCTTATCCTTCAGTTCCGCGAGCATCCGGGTGTAGGTCGGCGGCAGGGGCTTGTTCGACTGGTTATTGCCGGTGCCGATCTCAAACGCAAAGTTGAAGATGCCCTTGGGATTGACCTGCGGGTCGACGAAAGCGCCCGCAGTTGGCAGCGTGAGGAAGCTGTTGATCTTGCCGTTGACTCGCGTGTCGGCAAGCTTCCCGTCAAGTTCGAGAGCATAATAGTACTTCGTTCCTGGCTTGAGTCCGGTGAGCTGCGCCCAGCCGGTGGCGTCGTGGTCCCAGCTCGTTGTCACCGGAGCTGAGCGCTGCGGGTTCGAAAGGTCGGGTGAAGTCGAATAGACGACGCGGAAAGTCGCTGGCTGGCGTGTCCTCGCCCAAACACGAATCGAGGTGGTGGCGACGTTGCCGAGCTGCGGGCCGTGCGTGATGCCGTCGAGCTTCTGCAGAACCGGTTCGGCGGAAGCCTGTGCTGCGAATGCCATAAGCAGTGCAAAAGCAGCTGTGGTGCCGACACGGTTCTTCGTTGTGGACTTCGTCATGGTGATGATCCTCATGGAAATGTTGGTCAGAATCGCACGCGGAGCGTGCCCCCCACCGTGCGCGGGTCGCCTAGATTCGCGGTGATCTCGCCGATGTTCGAGGCGCTAAGCGCTGTGAAGTATTGTTTGTCGAAGGCGTTGTTGACCCACAGAGAAAGGTCGTATCGCTCATCGTCCAAGCGCAAGCCGATACGGGCGTTTGCGACGCCGTAGCCTGGAATCTGTGTGTAAATGGAATTGCTGCCGCTGGTGTCGTTGGACGAACGGTGGCTCCAGTCGATACGGCCATATAGCTCATCGTCGGGCGTAAAAAGCGATACCGGCTGCTTTAGGTCTGCCGCCAGATAGTAGATGAATTTTGGTGCGTTCGCGAGTTGAACCCCTGAGAGATCTTGCACCTGCGTGACATTGCGGTTCTCCGGCGCGACCTGAGCGTTAGTGTAGCGCTGGTAGACCGCGTCATTGTAAGCCGCTGATGCGGTGAAGCGCAGCCATGGCGTTGGCGCAACCGAAAGGTCTGCTTCTAAGCCGCGCGAGCGAACCCCCGGAATGTTCGAGATGTAGCGGACAAACGAACTGGTGGTTCCGATCTGCTCGGAAACGGCCGCCTGGTAGTTCTTCACCTCGGTCCAGTAAGCTGCGGCATTCAGGGTCACGCGCCGGTCCCAGAACTGGCTTTTGACGCCCACTTCCCAGGAATTCACCGTCTCAGGATCGACGATCGGTGAGACGCCCGTCGGCAAATTGCCCAAGCTCAGTCCGCCCGATTTGCTGCCGCGCGAATAGGTAGCATAAGCCAGGACGTCGGGCGCTGCCTTGTAGGATACCGTGATCTGGCCGGTCAAAGCATCGCTCTTGACTCCGGTAGTGTAACTGACTTCTGGGTAGATCGCGTCCCTCAACGCCTGTGCAGCGGTGCGGTCGGCGGGGCTCAACACCGAAAGATCGTTCCCCGCCGCAGTGTACTGGTCGAAGTATCCGGACTTGTCTTCGTGCGTAAAACGCAGCCCTCCCGTCACGCTTAGGGCTTCGGTAACGTGCCAAGTGGCCTGACCGAATGCAGCATAACTGCGGGTGACCGGTTCGATGGTCGAATAGGACAGAAACCCATCATAAGCATAATTGGCCAGTTGCCGATTGGCATTCGGATTGTTCCACACTGCATAATCGGGGCCTGGCTGGTAGTGCCCCAAGGCATTCACGTTCTGAAAGAAGTAATATAGCCCGGCTATGTAATCGAGCTTGCGGGTGCCGGTTGAGGCAAGACGCAGCTCCTGGCTGAACTGCCGCTGATGATTATCGGTGCCACTGCGGATCATCACGTTTAGCGGCGTGTCGTCGACATCGTTGTCCGGCAACCAGTCCCACCCGCGCCACGCGGTGATCGATGTTAGAGTGACATGGCCCAAATCCCAGTCCGCTTTCGCCGAAACGCCGTACCCTTCCATATTCGCTTGTACCGGGCCGTTTACATCGACAATTCGGGCAAACGGATCGTTGATGTCGTACCGGGGAATATAGCCTCCCCTCGCCGCCCGTTGCAGCCAGTTGTTATTCAGCGGCGCCCCATTGGCGTATTGCGTGAACACCCCAACACTGCTGGTGATACGGGAGTAGGAATCTTGCTTGGAGTAGTCCGCAATAATCCGAATATCTAAGTTCGGTGCCGGCGTAAGCAGCAGCTGCGCGCGAACGTTATAGTTGGTATAATCATTGATATCGCGGCTGTTGAATAGGTTGAACAAGGTACCATCGCGATGGGTGTATGACCCTGTGATGCGGTATGCGGCAAGGCCATCGACGATGGGGCCGGTGAGCGAACCCCGCAGTTGGCGATAGCCAAGTTCGCCGAGCGACGCCTCTCCGATGAAACCGGCTTTGAACTGTGGTGTACGAGTGGTAATGTTGATCGCGCCAGCTGTGGTATTCTTTCCAAAAAGCGTCCCCTGCGGTCCGCGCAGCACTTCAACTCGCTCGAGATCGATCAAGTCAAACTGCGACGCGCCAATGCGTCCATAGTAAACATCGTCAACATAGAAACCCACGCCGACTTCAAGTCCGTCGTTCTGCGCGGCGTTCGAACCAAGTCCACGGATGTTGGCAAATGTGTTGCGGGCATTGTTGTTGCGTATCACTAGTGTTGGAGTCAGTTGGGCAATCTGTGTCAGATTGGTCGCGCCAACTCGGTCGAGCGTATCCCCCGAGACGGCAGTCAACGCGATCGGTACGTCTTGTGCGCGCTCCTCGCGCCGCCGCGACGTCACGACGATTTCGGTGTCGTCGCTGGGTAGGACCGCTGAGGAAGAAGCAGAATTGTCTGCACCAGTCGCATACTCTCCAGAACGAAGACTGCTTTTTTCTGACGCAGTTCGGACGTTTGTCGCTGATCCGGCCGCGAACGCGCTCTGAGCGGTTGCCAGCGCGATCAGCGCTGTGCTGCCGTGCAAAAGGAGTCGCGGAGTGAACGTTAGGTGCTTTCTCATGTTCGTTCCCTGAAGGCGCGCAGATACGCGCTGGGGCATCGGCTTGGCCGTCCCAGTGTTGTTTTCAGGCGCGCAGCGGAACTAACCGCCGGGCGCCGACCTTTGGATAGATGTCAGCGGGAGCTTGCAGGCCGCGAACCACCGCCTTGCCGAGGCGCCGGTAAAGAGGCGCGTCGCCAAAAATGGGTGTCCGCCCTATCTCCGGCGTGCAGCTGTCGCTTTATGAGATCGTCATCATGCGCATCGTATTGCCTCTCGTTGGAGGGAACACGATGCCGGGCGTGGTCGCCTGGGCATCGCACGCTTTAGCAGTTGGTAACGCGGAGCAAGCTGCTTCCCGATCAAAAGCCGCGGATCCCGGAACGAAAATGCAAGGGCGGGATCAAAACCCATGCATAAACCCTACATATTTGATAGGGATTAGGCAGTCAATGATAGCTTTCGTTTCTCCTCGGCAAGACCAGGTAGCAAATGCGCCCTGGAAGAAGTGCAGTTCACGGTCGCTTGATGCAGCGGCGGCATGCGAAACGAATTGTCCAGCCCGTCCAGCCAGTGCGCGATCATCGCCTGACCCGCTGCAACGGCCGCAGCTCCGTGTTTCCGGTGCGCTGTGCGCAACGACACTTCGCAGCCACCGGCTTCGGCCGCAGCCTCCGGCCATTGTGCGATCCAGGCGTCAAAACGCGGGTCCAGCCCCATCTCTGCGTGGAACTGTAGCGCAAGAATGGCACGACCACGGCGAAACGCCTGGTGGTGATAGACGTGACTCGATGCCAGAAGCTCAACATTGTCCGGCAAGGTGAACGTGTCGCCATGCCAGTGGAGGACGGGCTGCCGCTCAATGAAGCGCAGTGGGTTGTCAGGCGCATGAGCATGAACGGTCACGGGGTGAAAGCCGACTTCCTTCCTCATGCCCGGGTAGACCTTGCCGCCCAGAGCCTGCGCGATCATCTGTGCGCCGAAACAGACGCCCAGCGTGGGCCGTTCGGCTTCCAGTCGACGCGTCAGACGGCGAAGCTGGCAGGCGATCCAGGGATAGCGATCCTGCTCGTAAACGCCCATCGGCCCGCCCATCATGATCAGCAGGTCGGGCTCGCACAAGTCGAGCGAGCCAAAGGCGGGGTCCTCCACATCGATCCTGTCGATATGATAGCCCGCCGCCTCAATAGGGCTACGAAAGCCGGCAAGACCCTCGTGAGGAACGTGCCGGATGATTAGCGCGCGCTTCTGCCTCATCCCGCTGTTTCCGGCAGAAAATCCGGCACGGACAGATAGCGCTCACCGGTGTCGTAATTGAAACCGAAGATTCGGGCGTTCGCCGGAAGTTCCGGAATGATCCGGTCTATTGCCGCAAGCGTTGCCCCCGACGAAATCCCCACCAACAAGCCTTCTTGCAGCGCCGATCGGCGCGCCCACTCTTTCGCCTCGTCCGCTTCGACCTGGACGACCACATCGATCAGGCGCGTATCCAGATTGGCCGGCACGAAACCTGCTCCGATGCCCTGGATCGGATGCGGTCCGGGCCTTCCGCCGCTGATTACGGGCGACAAAGCGGGTTCGACGGCGAATATCCGGAGAGCCGGCCAGTTGGACTTCAGCGCCCGCGCTACGCCGGAAATATGTCCGCCAGTGCCGACGCCCGTGACGATTGCGTCGATGGGCTCCTCGCTGAAATCCCGGAGGATCTCCGCCGCTGTTGTCTTCGCATGGACATCAGGATTCGAGGGGTTTTCGAACTGTTGCGGAATCCAGGCTCCCGGCGTTTCTGCTGCCAACTCCTGCGCGCGCACGATCGCCCCGGCCATGCCATTTTCACGAGGCGTGAGGTCGAACGTGGCGCCATAGGCGAGCATGAGGCGCCGCCGTTCCAGTGACATGGACTCGGGCATGACGAGAACCAGCCGAAAGCCCTTTACGGCTGCCACCATGGCAAGTCCGACCCCTGTATTTCCGGAGGTGGGCTCGATGATCGTTCCGCCAGGACGCAATGCTCCGGTTGCCTCTGCCGCTTCGATCATGGCGAGAGCTATGCGGTCCTTGATCGAACCGCCGGGGTTTGCGCGTTCCGATTTGATCCAGACTTCGCTGCCCGGGAATAACCGTCGCAAGCGAATGTGCGGAGTGTCACCGATCGTTTGAAGGATCGAATCAGCCTTCACAGGCGCAACTCCACCTGGCGAGAGCTTGGGCGTGCGAAATATTCGGCGGCGCCCCCGGCAACGAGCGGCCTGCGCTCGGGCGTAACTGCGGCCATGAGCCTGCGGAGCAAAAACTGGCCATAGGGCCAGTCTCCCACACCCGATTCCGCGTTGATATGTCCTAGCGGCCCGGCGTCGATGAGCCGGCTGCCCCAGATTCGGGCCATGCGCTTCGCGCGGCCGAAACTCGCGTAGGGATCGTTTTGACTGGTCACCAGCAATGACGGAAACGGCAGACGCCGGCGTGCGACCGGACCAAAGGGCCGTAGCCGCTCGTCGATAGGTTGATCCTCAACCTCAGGAGGCGCCACGAGCAACGCGCCGACCACATTGGTCGCAAGCGGCTGCTCCAGCGCATTCCACCAACCCACCGCATGGCAGCCAAGGCTGTGTGCCACAAGTACGACAGGGCGTGAGGCCGCCGCGATGGCTGAGCCAAGTTTGTTCACCCAGAGATTGCGTTGCGGCCGTTTCCAGGAACCAAGGTCAACGCGGAAGAAATCGTCCTGCTCGCGTTCCCACAGGCTTTGCCAGTGACCCGGACCGCTGTTGTCGATGCCGGGAACAGTCAAGACTACCGGCGAGCAAAAGTCGGCATCCGGGATCGCCGGAAAATGATCACTGGGATAAACACGCATCGTATCACCTCATCATTGCGAGAGGGGAACACGACGCCTGGCGCTGTCGCCTGAGCATCGCGCGCTTTAGCGGTTGGTAACGCGGAGCAAGCTGCTTCCCGATCAAAGGCCGCGGGTCAGGTTAGTAATGCACGGCAGCCTGACCATTCCTCGCCGCGCGACTCAATCTCTATTCATTCAATAGGGTTTAGGTCAAGTGCTAGCGTTTCTTGCGCGACGAATAGCCCGCCTTTTGCGATTGGCGGTCGGACGAGGTGCCGTTGCGTAAACGAAAGCGTCGCGAGGCTTGCTGGGGCACAGCCCTCAATCGTTGGCAACATCAAGCGGAACATCCCCAAAATCTCTCGATATGTCCGCATTTGCCGCCATCGGCGGCCGCGCCTCGGCAGACATGCCACCACATGTGGGTACGTGAAGGCGCGGAAGACGTGCAAGCAGCGTTCGCTTCGTCTTGCGGGAACGCCGACCCAACGAACCGACATTGCCTATCAATCAAGTAGGGTTAAATTCGCATCTGTCGGGACGTATATCGAGTCGACCGGCCATTCCCCTCTCTGATGGAGAACGCTGATGGCTAAGACCTCATGCAGTATCAACTCGCTTGAACGCGAAAACCCGCAGATATTGATCGTCTCCGGTGAAGACATCGGTGACCCGGCTCACTGGCTGTCCCGATGGGAAGCCAAGCGGGATAATTGCCGGCGCGTCGATTTGGGAATGTGGGATGCGCCCCACCGCAATACCTGGGTCAACAAGCTCAACCTTGCCATACATCGAGCAAATGGACCGGTGGTGCTCGTGGCGCACGGCCTTGGCTGCGTTACGGTGGCCTGGTGGGCAGAGTATGAGCAGCCCGCCTTTTGCGATCCCGTGGTGTGTGCCCTGTTCGTGGCACCGCCCGACGTTGACCGGCCGGGGCGGGATGAGCGCCTGGCGGGGCTAGGATCCTGCCCGCGCAGCGATCTTCCGTTTCCCAGCTATCTAGCCTTCAGCAGAAACGATCCATCCTGCGGTTACCGGACGGCGCTTGCGCTTGCCCGTGACTGGGGATCCCATTTCGCCGACATGGGCGAAATCGGTCCGATTGATGCGCAAAATAACCTGGGCGATTGGCCCGAAGGCGAACGCCTGCTGGAGCGGCTGCTCGCTGCATACTCCCATTCCGTGCATTCCCGTTGCAAAACCATCGTTCAAACTGCTGGCAAATTGCCGAGAAGCGCTGCCGGACAAAGCCCCCCTCTCGGATTAGAAAAGAGCGGTCTAGGATAATGCGCTGACCGCCTCCGCATGACGATCACGAGCGCGTTCTCGTGCGGAGGCTGGTCGGCTTGTACCCTCACATCAAACAATCTTGGCGGTCAGCATTACGAGCCACGCAGCCGGGAGGAAAAGCAATTGCGCCAGCACCGTTCCCGCGATCCGGCTCATCGACAGCAGCACGATAGTCCGGCGGAACACCGGCTCGTCGATCGCACCGGCGACAACGTCATCGGTCATGACCGACAATTGCGGGTCGATGAGCACGAATAACAGGATCGTGGCGAAGCCGTTGACGACGGCCGAGAGTTGCGAAGCCGTGACGCGGTAGTCGGGATAGAGATAGCCGGCATAGAGCGATGCCACGACTCCCACGGTCAGAAGCGCCTGCGCCAGGACGTTGAGCAGGATCACCTTCATCCCCACGCCGCGCGGTTTGCGCACGTCAGCGATATGCACAAGTCTCGGCGGGGTACTGGTCCGCCGCAGGTAGGAAAGGCCGCCCTTCGCCAACGCGTGCATCAGCAGTTTCATGATCGACCGGTGCTGCTGGAACTGGTCGATGGCGCTGCAGAACCAGCGCTGGACCGTGGGGATTAGCAACGTCCCGACAATCGTAGCGGCTGTTGCAGACGCCAGGATCAGCCGGAAATCGCCCAAAAGTTCGCTGCCGCTTCCCTCATGCAGGGCATTTTCGATTCGCTTTGCAAGGAATGGCCCGAGAAAGCTGTTTGACAAGCGCGAGAGCAGCACGAGAACATTGAACAGCGCGAAAGACATGGCGATACGGCGGGTTCTCACGCCGGCAATACGAGCCGCGTAGGCCAAGGCTCCGATCAGATTGATGCTGAAGGTCAGCAGACAGACCACTGCCAGTTGCACATCCATTACCCGTTTCCCAAAGACAGCCCGGCTTCATAGCAGCGGCCCGTCAATTCTCCAGTAAATGAATCGGGAAATCGACGAGATACTTGCCATGCCCATCCACGAGCGGTTAGCTCCCATCCAATGATTAGAGGCACGGTATGACTTTTGCCCAATGGGCCATTATTGGAATTCTCCTGGCGATGCTCGCGGCCTACGCCACCGAACGATTTCGGGTGGAGCTGGTGGCCATGGGGGGGCTGGCCCTCGGCTTTGTTGCGGGCGTTGTTCCGGTGCAGACCGTCTTTTCTGGGTTCGCCAACCCTGCGGTTATCACCGTAGTCGAAATCCTGCTTGTGGTCGCTGCCCTGTCGCAATCGCGGGTCATCGACAGCTTTGCGCGCCGGATAATCGCTCACGTTCGGGGCGAGACCGCCGTGCTGGCCTTGCTGTGCACGATGGCGGCTGTGGTTTCCGTGTTCATGAACAACATCGGCGCGCTGGCGCTGTTCTTTCCGGTGACGCTGTCCGTTTGTGCAAGGCTCGATATTCCCCCGGGCCGCATGTTGATGCCGCTTTCCTTTGCGACGCTCCTCGGGGGAACCTGTTCGCTGACCGGGACACCGGCGAATCTGGTGGTCAATGACTGGATGATTTCCGAAACCGGGGCAGGCTTCGGCTATTTCGAGCTGGCGCTTGTCGGCGGCCCGGTGGCAATCGCGGGACTCGCCTGGATCATTCTCGCGGCCCCCCGTCTCTTCCGCGACTTGCAACCATCCAGGGCGTCCGGGTTCGATGTCGGCCCAAACACGTTCATCGCGGAAATGATCGCCCCGGAAAGCTCGCCTCTGATCGGGTTGCGCCTGCCCGATGCGGATGAGCGATTTGAATTGCACATCCACGGTGTGCTCCGCCACGGCTCCCACGTCTTTGCCAGACGTAGCGACATCGTGATCGCACCCGATGACCTGCTGCTGCTCGAAGCGGACTTCGGGCAAATCGACCGGTTGCGTGAGCAGGGTGCGCTTCTTGTCCCGCGCGGTCATGATCGGGGCGACACCGATGGAGAGAGAATTGAAGCCGTCGTCATGCCTGACAGCCTGCTACTTGGATCGCGGATCGCGGATATCGGGGTCTTTGCAGACCATGCCCTCCAGGTCATAGGGCTCGCCAGCCGACGTCACCGGGTCGAGGGTAGTTTCGGAGACCTTCAGGTGGGCGTCGGAGACGTTCTGATCCTGGAAGGCAATCGCGACGCGCTGCGCGATACGCTAGCCGACTGCTGCCTGTTGCCCCTGTCGCGTCACCGCCCGCCACGGGTCAATATGCGCGCTGTCACCGGCGTCCTGATCTTTGGCGCAGGCGTGCTTGTGTCCGCCCTCGAACTACTCCCACCGGAAATCGCTTTTGGCGGTGTGGTCCTCGCACTCGCCGCGACACGATGTCTGAACCTGCGTACCGCCTTGCAGGACCTGAACTGGCCGATCATCGTGCTGCTCGCCTGCATGATACCGCTCGGCATGGCAGTCCAGGACACGGGTGCTGCGCGTGTCATCGCTAATGGCATAGCGGGCTACATGCCGACCTCCGAGCCGGTCGCCGTGGCTGCGCTGGTGCTCCTGATGGCGATCGCTATCACTCCCTTCATCGACAATGTGTCAACGGCCGTGGTGTTGAGTCCGATCGCGGCCAGCATTGCTACTCGCACTGGTGTCGCGGTCGAACCTCTCCTCATGGCGGTAGCGGTGGGGGCATCGCTCGATTTCTTGACGCCCTTCGGTCAT
>PHEM01000324.1 GCA_002842935.1 Alphaproteobacteria bacterium HGW-Alphaproteobacteria-13
ATCCCCGAGCGAAGACGAGGGGCTTGTTCGAGCGGAGCGAGAACCGCAGCGTCGCCGCCTCGACTTCGCTCGGCAATGCCCCTCGTCTTCGCTCGGGGATACGGTTCGGATTGAAGGCACGGCGCTCTCGCGAGACAGCGAGCAAGCGCGCAAGCCTGCGTATCTCTCCCCTGAAGGGGAGAGAGCAACATGCGCCTATGCCGCGAGCGCGCCCTTCACGGCCGCGACCGCCGCATCGGCGGCATCGCCGTTCGGACCACCGCCCTGGGCCATGTCGGGGCGGCCGCCACCGCCCTGCCCGCCCAGCGCCGCGACCGCCGTCTTGACCAGATCGACGGCGCTGTAGCGCCCGGTGCTGTCGTCGGTCACGCCGACAGCGACCGACGCCCGGCCGTCATTGACCGCGACGAGCATCGCGACGCCGCTGCCCACCTGCTTCTTGAGACCGTCCACCGTGCCGCGCAATTCCTTGGGGTCCAGCCCCTCGACGACCTGCGCGAGGAAAGCGGTGTCGCCGACCTGCTCGACCGCCGGGCCGCCGCCGCCCATCGCCAGCGCCTTTTTCGCGTCGGCCAGTTCGCGCTCCGCCTTTTTCAGCGCGTCGGCCAGCGCCGCGACCCGCGCGGGCACATCGTCGGGCGCGGTCTTGAGCGCCGCCGCCGCCGCCTTCAACGCCTCGTCACGCGCGGTCAACCACTGGCGCGCCGCTTCGCCTGTCAGCGCCTCGATACGCCGCACGCCTGACGACACCGCGGATTCGCCGATGATCTTGAACAGCGCGATGTCGCCCAGCGCGCGGACATGCGTGCCGCCGCACAGTTCGACTGAATAGCTGGCGTCGTCGGCCTTGCCCATGCTGAGCACGCGCACCTCATCGCCATATTTCTCGCCGAACAGCGCCATCGCCCCCGCCGCGATGGCGTCGTCGGGCGTCATCAGCCGCGTCGTCACGCTTTCGTTGGCGCGGATATGCGCGTTCACATCGGCCTCGACAGCGGCGATTTCCTCGGCCGTCAGCGCCTTGGGGTGCGAGAAGTCGAAGCGCAGGCGATCCTCGGCGACGAGGCTGCCTTTCTGCGTCACATGATCGCCGAGCCGGTTCCGCAGCGCCGCATGCAGCAAATGCGTCGCGCTGTGGTTGGCGCGGATGCGGTCGCGGCGCGCGGCATCGACGGCCAACTGCACCGTGTCGCCGACGCGCAGGCTGCCGGCCTCCAGCTTCGTCTGATGCGCGTGCAGGCGGCCGAGCGGCTTGGCGGTGTCGCGCACCAGCGCCTTCGCGCCGTCGAGCGTCGCGATCGTCCCCGCGTCGCCCATCTGGCCGCCGCTTTCGCCATAGAAGGGGGTCTGGTTGGTCAGGACGGTGATTTCATCGCCCGCGCCCGCCTGTTCGACCGGCGCGCCGTCCTTGACCAGCGCGATCACTTCGCCTTCGCCCACCGTCGCGGTGTAGCCCGTGAACTCCGTGCCGCCGTGGGTCTCGGCAAGGTCGAACCAGATTTCGTCCGACGCCTTGTCGCCGCTGCCTTTCCACGCGGCGCGCGCCGCCGCCTTCTGCTGCGCCATGGCGGCGTCGAAACCGGCGCGATCGACGGCGATGCCCTGCGCACGCAGCGCGTCCTCGGTCAGGTCGTAAGGGAAACCATAGGTGTCATAGAGGCGGAAGGCGACGTCGCCGGGCAGCGTCGCGCCCTGTCCCATGCCCGCCGTCGCCTCGTCGAGCAGGCGCAGTCCCTTTTCGAGCGTCTGGCGGAATTTCGTCTCCTCGCGCTCCAGCGTCTCGGCGATCAGGGGCTGGGCGCGGATCAGTTCGGGGTAGGCGGCGCCCATCTCCGCCGTCAGCGACGGCAGCAGCCGGTACATCAGCGGGTCCTTGGCGCCCAGCAGATGCGCATGGCGCATCGCGCGGCGCATGATGCGGCGCAGCACATAGCCGCGCCCCTCGTTCGATGGCAGCACGCCGTCGGCGACGAGGAAGCTCGATGCGCGGAGGTGATCGGCGATCACGCGGTGGCTGGCCTTGTGTGCCTCGTCGGCGGGGACGCCGGTCAAGTCGACCGACGCGGCGATCAGCGCCTTGAACGTGTCGGTGTCGTAATTGTCGTGGACGCCCTGAAGCACCGCCGCGACGCGCTCCAGCCCCATGCCGGTGTCGATGCTGGGACGCGGCAGGTCGAGGCGCTCGCCGCCCGGAAGCTGCTCATACTGCATGAACACGAGGTTCCAGATCTCGACGAAGCGGTCGCCATCCTCTTCGGCCGATCCCGGCGGGCCGCCCCAGATATGGTCGCCATGGTCATAGAAGATTTCGCTGCACGGCCCGCACGGTCCCGTATCGCCCATCGACCAGAAATTGTCGCTGGTCGGGATGCGGATGATGCGGCTTTCGGGCAGGCCCGAAATCTTGCGCCACAAGTCATAGGCCTCGTCATCAGTGTGATAGACGGTCGCGGTCAGTTTCTCCGGCGGCAAACCCCATGTCTTGGTGATCAGCGTCCACGCATGATGGATCGCCTGTTCCTTGAAATAATCGCCGAAGGAGAAATTCCCCAGCATTTCAAAGAAAGTATGGTGCCGCGCGGTGAAGCCGACATTGTCGAGATCATTGTGCTTGCCGCCCGCGCGCACGCATTTCTGCGACGAGACCGCCGTGCTGTAGGGGCGCTTTTCCAGCCCCGTGAAGACATTCTTGAACGGCACCATGCCCGCGTTGACGAACATCAGCGTCGGGTCGTTGAACGGCACCAGCGGCGCCGAAGGTTCGATATGGTGGCCCTGCCCCGCGAAATAGTCGAGGAAAGAGCGGCGAATGTCGTTGGTCGAGGTCATGCGCGCGAATTAGGGATTTTGTGCCATTTCGACAAGCGGCGAAACGCTCTCACGCTGATCGGGCGGTTCGATCAGAATGCGGTGGCGATCCCCTTGCCCAGCCAGCAGGGAAGCTGGCGCAGCACATCGACCTTGGGCACGCCGTCCTCCATCAGATCGGGCGGGACTTCGGACGCATCGACGCGCACGATCGTGAAGGCGGCGGCGGGCGGCGCGCGGTGGACGACGACATAACCGCAATCCATCGTCCCGTCGTCGCGGTCGCCGCGAAAATCGAAGGCCGCGTAAAGCCCCGGCGGCTGTCCGGCGGGGTCGGGATACCAGCTCAGCCGCAGGATACGGATGCGCCCATCGGCCCATAATTGCGGGCGTTTGCGCTGGTTCATCTCCCATTCGAGCCGAGGATTCGACGCCTGAAAGGACAGCCGCAACATCGCGTAAGCCGCGTCATAATCCCGCTTCGCGAGCGCCATGGTGTAGGCGACGAAACGGTTGAGCGCCGCGTCCTCGTCGGCGGCGGCGGGCGCGAAGGTCGTGCCATCGGGGACGACGATTTCACGCTCCGCTTCGGGCGCGAGTTGTGGGGGTGCGGCGGATGCGGGTTGTGCGCTCATGAGCAGCGCTGCAAATGCGACGATGGGTTTTGCGGACATGGTGCGCTTGTAGCCTTTCACGAAGGCCGCGCAAGGAGAGGCAATAAAGGCTTGGCCAGCGGAAAACACCTGATTGTCGTGCAGTTAACCGAATTGGGCGAGGCGTGTGCTATCTGCGCCCGAAGTAGGGTAAGACGGGGCAAATATTGCATGGATGATCGGGATGGCGGCACTACGGCGCAGCGGGCAATGCTTGGCCTGTTCGTTTGTGGCGTAGCGATGTTGCTCGCTGCGTGCGGGCTGGTGAAAAGCTATGAGCCGTTCCGTTACCGCCTGACCGTCGAAGTCGATACGCCGCAGGGCGTGCGAACTGGATCGAGCGTGATCGAAGTCACGGCGGGCGAGGTGCGCGCGTCAT
>PHEM01000325.1 GCA_002842935.1 Alphaproteobacteria bacterium HGW-Alphaproteobacteria-13
CCACGGTGATCGCGGTCTTTGTCCTGTCCGACCTCGTCATGCACGAAACCGGCCTGATAACGGTGACGGTGATGGGCATCGTCATGGCGAACCGCGAAACCGATTCCAGCCGGTCGCTGATGCGCTTCAAGGAGGATTTGACCGTGGTCCTCGTCTCCGGCGTCTTCATCATCCTGTCGGCGACGCTCAATTGGGACGTGGTGCAGAATTTCCGGTTCCGCTTCCTCTTCTTCCTGCTCCTGCTGCTGTTCGTGGTGCGGCCGCTGACGATCATGTTCGCGCTGCTGTTCACCCGCGTCCCCTTTCGCGAGCGGCTGTTCATCGCCTGGATCGCGCCGCGCGGTATCGTCGCGGTCGCCGTGACGGGCCTGTTCGCGCTGCGCCTGGCCGACTATGGCGTGCCGGGCGCGGAGGCGCTGGTGCCGCTGGGCTTCGGCGTCGTCATCGCGACGATCTTCGCGCACGGTTTCACGGCGGCCCGCTTCGCGCGCTGGCTGGGGCTGGACCGGGGCAAGGGCAACGGCGTGCTGCTGGTCGGCGCGAACGGCTGGACCGTCGCCTTCGCCCAGTTCATCAAGCAGCAGGGCAGCGACGTGCTGATCGCCGACGAAAGCAAATTCGCGCTGCGCCGCGCCCGGCGCGCCGGCATCCCCGTCTATCAAGGCGACATATTGGACGAGGCGCACGACGACAATCTGGACATGGGCCGATATCAGCAGCTGATCGCCGCGACCGACAATGACAGCTATAACGCACTGGTGTGCAGCGAACTGGCGCCGGAGATCGGGCACGACCGCGTCAGCCGCATGAACGCCAGCGCCGAGCATCGCAGCAAGCGGCGCGGGCGCGTGCTGACGCTGGGCGGCACGCCGATCGAGGAACAGCTTGACCGCTTGCAGGCGGGCTGGAGCTTCGGCCGCACGCGCATCACCGAGAAATTCACCTATGCCGATTTCACGCAGCGCATGAAGGCGTCGGGAGGGGACACGCTGGCGGTGCAGCGCGCATCGGGCGACCTCGCGGTCTTTTCGATGCAGCACCGGCCGCCCGTCGAGCCGGGCGACACGCTGTGGACCTTTGTCCCGCCCGACCCGGTCGCGCCGCCGCGCGGCTGATCAGCGCGCGCGCGACGCCTGCCAGGCGATGTCGGTCATCAGCTTGCGGAACAGCACCGCCCCCGCCGTGCCCGACGATTTCAGCGCACGCTCGCAATCGAGCAGGCGCGTCATCAGCCGCGCGACGCGCACCGAATCCCAGATGTGAAGCTGTGCCGTCACGGCGTCACGCTCCTTCCAGAAGACGCCGCTTCGCGGCGCCGCCACCACCGTCGCCGGATGCGCGCCCGCATCGACTTCGGCCCGCAGCCGGGCGAGCTGCATCGTGCGGATCGCCAGCGCACGGATGATGCGGATTTCGGCGACGCCGACCGCCGCCGCCTTCGCCAGCATGTCGGGAAGCTCGCGCAGCTTGCCGCCCAGCGCGACATTGATGCATTCGCTGACATCCTCTTCATGCGTCGCGGCGCCCAGCGCGGCGATGTCGGCGGCGGTCACTTGGCGCTGCCGGTCGCTGGCCGCGTCGAGATAGAGCGCGATCTTCTCTATCTCGCGCCGCATCAGCGCCTGGTCGCCGGACACGAGATCGACCAGAAGCTGCGCCTCCGTATTGGCAAGGCGCAGGCCCTGTTCCTCGGCCGCGCGCATGGCGATGCCGACCAGCGCGCGCCGGTCGGGCTGGTAACAGATGGCGGCGACGGCATGGTCCGCCCCCTCGACCAGCTTGATCAGCTTCGATCGCGCCGTGACCGACGCGCCCGTGGCGATCACGGGATTGATCGCCGTATCCGCCGCCAGCAGCGCCTCGACCGCCGCAAGACAATCGTCGCCGCTGCCCGATATCTCCAGCCGGATCACGCGCGCGGGCGAAAAGAGCGACATCGACGCCGCCTCCGCCGCCAGCAGCGACGGGTCCTGCGAAAGCTGCGATCCCGTCAGGTCGAGCCGTTCGGCATCCTTGCCGGCAAGACCGATCAGATGCCCCGCGACCGCCGCCATCGTCGCCTCGTCCGGTCCCGTCAACAGCGTGAAGCGCAGCGCCGGGTCGAGGCGCGACTGGCGTTCGAGTTCGGCGGGCTTGACGCTCTTCATCGCCGCGGCGCCTTGACGTCAGGGTAGGGGCGCAGGCGCGGCCTGTCCGCCGCCGCGATTGGCAAAGATGGCGAGACGCGCGACGATCTGGTCCGCGACGCCCGAGGCGAGGCGTTCGAGCGCCGAGGATTCGGCGGCGATCGTCGCATATTCGCTGCCGACCACGTCGATTCCGGCATCCTGCGCGGCGGTCGCGTCGAGCAGCACTTCGCCCGTCGCCGCATCGACGAGCTGATAGCGCGCGCGCAGCGTGCGCCGCTCGCGCGTCACGGCGTCGTCGGCGCGGACGCCAAAGCCGGTGATCGAATCCTCCAGCCGCACGTCGAGCCGCAGCCGCCGGCCCGCGCCCTGCCCGCCCTGCGCCGCCTGCAAGCGGTCGCGCAGCGCGTTGCGGACCAGCCAGCCCGAATGCCCCTCGATCGGCCCGACATCGACGTCGGCAAGCATCTGCGCCACCGCCCCCCTGCTGCCGTCCGCATAGAGCGGACGCAGGCCGCAGCCGCCGAGCATCAACGCGGCGGCGGCGAGGGAGGGGATGAGGAGGCTACGCATCAGGGAACAATGACCTCAATCCCCGTTCGTGTCGAGCGAAGTCGAGACACCCCGAAGACGTGCACTAACGATGGGGGATCTAAGGAAGGATATTGACCAGCCGGTCGGGAACCACAATCACCTTTTTCGGCGCACCGCCGCCCAGCAGTTCGGCGATGCGCGGGCGCGCGAGCGCCGCCGCTTCGACAGCGTCCCTGTCCAGCCCCTTGGCCAGCGTCATCGTGTCGCGCAGCTTGCCCGCGACCTGGATCGCGATCGTCACTTCGTCGTCGACGAGCAGCGCCGGGTCGGCGGCGGGCCAGGCGGCGTCGGCGATCATCGCGCTGGTGCGCCGATGTTCCGGCAACGCCGCCCACGCCTCTTCGGCGAGGTGCGGCATCATCGGCGCGACGAGCAGGATCAGCGTCCGGCACGCCTCGGCACGCGTCGCGGAGGGCGTCGCCTTCTCGATGTCGTTGGCGAGCGCGTGGATTTTCGCCACCGCCTTGTTGAAGCCCAGCGCCTCGACATCCGCCGCGACGCCCGCGATCGCCTGGTGCAGCTTGCGCGCGAGCGCCTTGTCCTCGCCGCCGTCGCCGCTGTTCTCCGTGTCGCCGAACAGCCGCCACAGGCGCTGGACGAAGCGCCACGCACCCTCGATCCCCGACTCGCTCCACGGCAGGTCGCGTTCGGGCGGGCTGTCGGACAGCATGAACCAGCGCACCGCGTCGGCGCCATATTGGTCGAGGATGGCGTCGGGATCGACGACATTCTTCTTCGACTTCGACATCTTGATGACGCGGCCCACATCGACCGGCGCGCCATCGGCAGTCAGAATCGCGCCATCGGCGCCGCGTTCCACCTCCACCGGCGTATAGAAGAGCGGCGGCAGCCCCTCGCCCTGATCACGGCTGTAGGTTTCGTGCGTCACCATGCCCTGCGTGAACAGACTGGCGAAAGGCTCCTTGACCTCGATCATGCCGAGCCGTTCCAGCGCGCGCGTCCAGAAGCGCGCATAGAGCAAGTGCAGGATCGCATGTTCGATGCCGCCGATATATTGATCGACGGGCAGCCAGCGGCGGATGACCTCCGGGTCGAAGGGCTTGTCCGCCGGAGCCGATGCGAAGCGCAGGAAATACCACGACGAATCGACGAAGGTGTCGAGCGTGTCGGTCTCGCGCACCGCCTCGCCGCCGCACGACGGACAGGCGACATGCTTCCACGTCGGATGGCGGCCCAGCGGATTGCCGGGGACCGAGAAATCGGCGTCATCGGGCAGCACGACCGGAAGCTGCTCTTTCGGCACCGGCACCAGCCCGCACCCCGGGCAGTGGATGAAGGGGATCGGCGTGCCCCAGTAACGCTGGCGCGACACGCCCCAGTCGCGCAGCCGCCACACGGTCGTGCCCTTGCCCCAGCCCTCATGCTCGGCGCGGGCGATGATGGCGGCTTTTGCCTCGTCGACACTCATGCCGTCGAGGAAGTGGCTGTTCACGAGACGGCCGGGACCGACATAGGCCTCGTCGCCCGCAAAGACCTGTTCCGTCTCGTCGCCGTCGGCGATGACGCGGTGGACCGGCAGCTCATATTTGCGCGCGAAGTCGAGGTCGCGCTGGTCGTGCGCCGGACAGCCGAAAATCGCGCCCGTGCCATAATCCATCAGCACATAGTTGACGACCCAGACCGGCAGGTGCCAGTCGGCATCGAGCGGATGCTCGACGGCAAGGCCGGTGTCGAAACCCAGCTTGTCGGCGGTTTCGAGTTGTTCCGCCGATGTGCCCTGGCGGCGGCATTCGGCGATGAAGGCGGCGAGTTCGGGCGAATCTTTCGCCAGCCGCTCGGCCAGCGGATGATCGGGGGAGATCGCCGCGAAGCTCGCGCCGAACAGCGTGTCGGGCCGCGTCGTGAAGACGTCGAACCCCGGCGCGCCGCCCGCGAGGCGGAAGCTGAATTCCAGCCCCTGGCTCTTGCCGATCCAGTTTTCCTGCATCAGCCGCACCTTGTCGGGCCAATGGTCGAGGCTCTTCAGCCCTTCGAGCAATTCGTCGGCAAAGTCGGTGATCTTCAGGAACCACTGCGACAGTTTCTTCTTCTCGACCAGCGCGCCCGATCGCCAGCCGCGTCCGTCGATCACCTGCTCGTTGGCGAGCACGGTCATGTCGACGGGATCCCAGTTGACGTAGCTTTCCTTGCGCGTGACGAGACCCGCCGCATAGAGGTCGAGGAACAGCGCCTGTTCCTGCCCGTAATAGTCCGGCTCGCAGGTCGCCAGTTCGCGGCTCCAGTCGATGGCGAGACCAAGGCGCTTCAACTGCGCGCGCATCGCGGCGATATTGTCGCGCGTCCAGCCGCCGGGATGGACGCCCTTTTCCATCGCCGCATTCTCGGCGGGCATGCCGAAGGCGTCCCAGCCCATCGGGTGCAGCACGTCATGCCCCGTCATCCGCTTGAAGCGCGCCAGCACGTCGCCCATCGTATAGTTGCGGACATGCCCCATGTGGATGCGCCCCGAGGGATAGGGGAACATCTCGAGGATATAGGCCTTTGGCTTGTCGCCGCTATCGGTGGTGGCAAAGCTGTTTGCGGCGTCCCACGCCGCCTGCCAGCGGGCATCAGCGGCCATGGCGCCGAAGCGCGTTTCGCGGGTCATTTGGTGGCTTACCCCGTTATCTGCAACATAAGTCATCTATTAAGGCAGCGTGTCCCCGCGAAGGCGGGGACCCATCTCCGGTCGGCTCAAATCGGCACCGGCAGGTGATGGGCACCCGCCTTCGCGGGTGCACACAGAATGGCAATCAGCCGCTGATCGCGCTGCGGCGCAAGTCGCGGGCGCGCGTGAGGATGACTTCCTCCAGCTTCTGGACCGTCGCCGCCTGCACGGGCGCATCGACCCAGGTCCCGCCCTGCGACACCTGACGCGACGCGGCGACGCGCAGCGCGTCGGCGCGCAGGTCGCGGTCGAGGATCGACACGGTGACTTTCATCCGCTCGTTCGGATTGGCCGGGTTCGCATACCAGTCGGTGATGATGACGCCGCCCGAGCTGTCGGCCTGAAGCAGCGGCATGAAGGACAGGGCGTCGAGCGACGCGCGCCACAAATAGCTGTTCACGCCGATCGTCGTCACTTGCGACGCGGCGAGGTCGGCCCTGGGTCGGCCCTTGCCGCCGCCGCAGGCCGACAGGGCGCCCGCCGCCAGCAGGGCTAGCGCCAGCGCGGCCGGGCGGCGGCGAAGCGTGGCAAGGACGGAAAGCTGGGACATGCCGAAACACCTTATCTCTAAAAGCGCCGCCGGGCCGGGAAGCGGGCCGCACGCGCTGGTCTTCGCCAGCGTCTCTATCGCCCTTGCCCGCATCGGGCAAGCGCGGCGATTCGGGCATGCGCGCCGTTCATCGCGCGGTCAGGGACAAGCGCCGAATCTGGCAGTCCCGGCCCGAAAACGCCGTCCGACTGTGGTCATCGCGCAACAATTTCGGCGAAAAGACCGCCGCGCGCATTTATTCGGTCGGAATCACTGGAATTATCCCGGCCACCGGATTATCTGGGATTCGATTGGGGATGGAGTCGTTAGGACAATGGCGCGCAAATCGCACCATTTTTGGAAGGGGGGTCTCGCCGTTCTGGCGACGCTTTCGCTCGCCCTGCCGCCTGCCCTCGCCGCGATGACGCGCGCCGACCGCATCCGCGATACGGCGCTGTCCGACACATTGCTGGGCCAGTTCACGCCTGCGTCGGGCGACCCGCGCCTGATCGCACGCTATGCCAAGATGTCGGCGGAGGCGCGCCGGGACTTCAGCTTCACGCCCGCGCTGCCCGACAGCACGCGTCAGAACCGCGCCATCACGGTCGTGATTCGCGCCCGCGACGACGCATCGAG
>PHEM01000326.1 GCA_002842935.1 Alphaproteobacteria bacterium HGW-Alphaproteobacteria-13
CGCGCTCGACTGGCGCCAGCGCGTCGCGGGCGGGGCGCGGCCCGGCAGCGGGCTTGCCCTGACGCTGGCCGCCGATTTCTGAAGAGAGATACGAAATTTAGGTGCCGCAGCCGATTCCACCCCGGCCGAAAATGCTCTAGGGTCGCCGGAATCGGTGCTGTCCGGGCGCCGCAGACGCGCATCCTGAGGATCATGGACCTTTATCTTCCCGTCGCCAATCTGTCGGTCAACGCGCTGGTCATCGTCCTGCTGGGCGGCGGCGTCGGTTTCCTGTCGGGCATGTTCGGCGTCGGCGGCGGTTTCCTGACCACGCCGCTGCTGATCTTCTATGGCATTCCGCCCACGGTGGCGGCGGCCTCGGCCGCGACGCAGGTGACGGGCGCGAGCGTGTCGGGGGCGCTCGCGCATGTCGAGCGCGGCGGCGTCGATTTCCGCATGGGCGGCGTGCTGATCGCGGGCGGCCTGCTCGGCTCGCTGCTCGGCGCCGGGCTGTTCGAGCTGCTGGTGGCGTGGGGCCAGATCGATACGGCGATCTCGATCCTCTATGTCGCGCTGCTCGGCACGGTCGGAGGGCTGATGGCGCGCGAGGCCTTCACCACGCTGCGCGCGCAGCTTGCGGGCCTGCCCGCCCCCGCGCGAAAGCGGCGCCATCACCCGATGGTCGCCAACCTGCCGCTGCGCTGGCGCTTCTATCGTTCAGGCCTGTACATCTCGCCGCTTGCGCCGCTGATCCTGGGCGTGATCGTCGGCATATTGACGATGCTGCTGGGCGTCGGCGGCGGCTTCATCATGGTTCCGGCGATGATCTATCTGCTCGGCATGGGGACGCAGGTCGTGGTCGGCACCTCGTTGTTCCAGATATTGTTCGTGACGATGGCGACGACGATGGTCCATGCGATGACCACGGGCGCGGTCGACATCGTCCTCGCCGCGCTGCTGCTGCTGGGCAGCGTGACGGGCGCGCAGGTCGGCGCACGTTTCGCGCAAAGCGTGAAGCCCGAATATCTGCGCATGGCGCTGGCCGCGATCGTGCTGCTGGTCGCCTTGCAGATGGCGGTCGGCCTGTTCATCCGCCCCCCCGAAATCTATACGGTGCAATGAGGCGCGCGCGCGCCCTGTTGCCGTGGCTTGCGGCGCTTCTGCTGCTGCCTGTGCCGGCGGCGGCGCAAGGCAGCGACCCGCGCCTCGTGCCCGACGTGTCGAGCCGCGCGATCGAAATCCAGTACAGCTTCACGGGCGAGGAACTGCTGCTGTTCGGGGCGATCCTCTATCCCGGCCAGCGCCTGCCCGACGACCGCGCCGACATCGTCGTCGTGCTGAAAGGACCCGTGGGACCGATCATCCTGCGCGAGAAACAGCGCGTCGCGGGCATCTGGGTCAATGCCGCCAGCATCCGCCTGCGCACCTCGCCGGGCTTTTACGCGATCGGGTCGTCGCGTCCGATCGACGAGCTGGTCGACGAGCGCACGGCCGCGATCTTCGAACTGGGGCTGAGCAACCTGTCGATGTCGCCGACGGGCTTTTCAGAGGCGAAGACGCTGGCGCGTTTCGAGACGGGACTGATCGACCTCTATCGGCGCATGGGGCTTTTCTATGAGAATCCGGCGGCGGTCGAGATCAGCGAGGGCGTGCTCTATCGCGCCCGCATTCCCGTGCCCGCGCGCGTGCCGGTCGGCACCTATCGCGCCGAAACCTATCTGATCAGCCGGGGCCGCGTGCTCGCGGTCGCGTCGCGCGATGTGCAGATTCGCAAGGCGGGGTTCGAACGCTTCGTCGCTCTGGCGGCGGAACGGCACGGCTTTCTCTATGGCCTGACCGCCGTCGCCCTGTCGCTGATGCTGGGCTATTCCGCCTCGGCGCTGTTCCGGAGGCGCTAGGAACCCGCCGTCCCGCCGCCTTTGCGCTTTGTTTACCCGCCTCTGCGATACCGGCAGCAAGGATCATATCAAAGGCGGGGCGTTATGGACATGCACAGCGGCGGCTATGTCGCCGGGGATTCGACGGCGGCACAGCAGATCCGGCTGGGGGGCGGCGGCGCGGCGACGTCCGTGGCGCCCCCTGCCGGTCTCCATCGCGAAGACCTGCTGATCGGCGAAGTCATCGATATTTCGGGCGCGGCCTCGCGCATCCTGATCGACGCGGCGATCCTCGGCCGCTTGTCCGCGTCGAACGACGCCGCCGTCGCGATGGCGGGCCAGGTCGGCGCGCAGGTCAAGATCCGCGTCGGCAATATCTGGCTCGTCGCCAGCATCCGCGACCAGCAGCTCCACGAACGGGGCGAAGGGCTGATCGTCGCGACCATCGACTTCCTCGGCGAAGGCGAAGAGGAAAAGATCACGGAGCGCATCCACAATTTCCGCCGCGGCGTCACGCGCTATCCCGTGCCAGGCTGCCCGGTCTATGCCGCCGCGACGCAGGACCTCAAGCAGATCTACGCCGCCGACGACCGCGCGCATGTGGAGATCGGCACCGTCTATCCGACCAAGGATATTCGCGGTTCGCTCTATATCGACGCGATGCTGGGCAAGCATTTCGCGCTGCTCGGATCGACGGGCACGGGTAAATCGACCAGCGCCGCGCTGATCCTGCACAAGATCTGCGAACTGGCGCCGCAGGGCCATATCGTGATGATCGACCCGCACGGCGAATATTCGGCTGCCTTCAAGGGCACGGGCGCGCTGTTCGACGTCGACAATCTCGCCATGCCCTATTGGCTGATGAACTTCGAGGAGCATTGCGAGGTCTTCATCACGGCGGAAGGCCGCGACCGGCAGGCCGATTGCGACGTGCTCGCCCGCTGCCTGCTCCAGGCGCGGCAGAAGAACCGGCTGGCCGAGGGGATGAGCAAGATCACCGTCGATTCGCCGATCCCCTATCTCTTGTCCGACCTGCTCAACATCCTTCAGAATGAGATGGGCAAGCTCGACAAGGCGACCTCGACCGCGCCCTTCATGCGGATCAAGAGCAAGATCGAGGAAATGCGCGCCGACCCGCGCTATAATTTCATGTTCTCCGGCATGCTCGTCGCCGACACGATGGCGGCCTTTGTCGGCAAGATCTTCCGCCTGCCGTCCGATGGCCGGCCGATCTCGATCATCGACGTGTCGGGCGTGCCGAGCGACATCACCAGCGTCGTCGTCGCGGTGCTGTCGCGCCTGACCTTCGACTATGCGATCTGGTCGCGCGGCGAGCCGCAGCGCCCGATCCTGCTCGTCTGCGAAGAGGCGCACCGCTATATCCCCGCCAAGGACGTCGGGCAGGGACAGGCGGTTCGCAAGATATTGGAACGCATCGCCAAGGAAGGCCGCAAATATGGCGTGTCGCTGGGCCTGATCACGCAGCGCCCGTCCGACCTGGCCGAAGGCGTGCTGTCGCAGTGCGGCACGATCATCTCGATGCGCCTCAACAACGAGCGCGACCAGCATTTCGTCAAGGCGGCGATGCCCGAAGGGTCGCGCGGTTTCATCGATTCGATCCCGGCGCTACGCAACCGCGAATGCATCGTCTGCGGCGAAGGCGTGTCGATCCCGATCCGCGTCCATCTCGACACGCTGGAGGAAGAAAAGCGGCCCGCGTCGAGCGACCCGCTGTTCTCGAAACTGTGGCGCGAGACGGGCGGCGAGGCGGAGATGCTGGACCGCATCGTCAAGCGCTGGCGCAGCCAGGGGCGGTAAGGGGGTGGGTCGGTCACAGCAAGGCTGACCGTCGCTCTTTTCGTCATGCTGAAACAAGGGCGTGTCATCATTTAAGCAAGATGATTGCGGCGGCGAGATGGATAGCGCCGAGGAAGATGAGGGCACGCTTGTCGTACC